>CAUSYJ010000110.1:0-5923 GCA_963535845.1 uncultured Alloprevotella sp. | reverse complement strand
GTGCCAATACTGTTGTATTCTGGGATTCTTCTCATAAGAATTCAGCTTGGCAGCTTTTCCGTATCTCTCAAGAAGACGTTGATGCCCTTCAGGCAGCTCTCGAGCAAGAACAAGCTAAGAAGCATCTGACAGAACTCTACGAACAAGCTTCTGGATACTATCAGAAAGGTTTGACTTATAGCTCCGCCGCCACTGTTGGTGATTATCCTACCACGGTTGATGGTTTGGTGACAAAGGCTGCTCAACTATCTACTAACGCGCAAGAGCCGAGCGAAGGTCCTATTGCTGGTCTCGTTGATGGTGACTTAAAGACATTCTTCCATACGGCTTGGAGTGTTGCCCTACCCGATGTTAAATACCACTGTCTGACAGCTGATCTCGAAAAAGCTGTTGGTGCAATCACACTGAAGTATGCTAAGCGTTACAATGCCAATCCAGGCGGTTTGCCCTTAAAGGTTCGTGTTTTCGCTTCTAACGATTCGATCAATTGGGTAGAACAATCTTTGGTTTCTTTCTCCTTTACAGATTCTGCCACTATTGATAATACAAAAATTGCCAACTATATTGGCCGTACATCTGTAGCCTTTAAAGATGGAGAGAAGTATCGCTATGTTCGTTTGCAGGTGGAGAGTAATCTCGGTAGTGCTCGTGCAAAAGGTAATCTCTATTTCTATCTCGGTGAACTTCGTATCTATGAAGCTACTTACGATAAAGACCACTCATTGGCTGAAAATGTAGATCAAACCGTTCGTAAGAATTTTGTAGACCAGCTCACAGCTGCTGCCACAGCTATAGCTTCTGGCACTGCAACACAGGCAGGTGTTGATGCTCTCAAGGCTGCTTTTGAAGCCTATAAGGCCGTTTATCCCGATCCCGCAGCATTGAAAGCAGAGATTGCTAAGTTGAAGACTCTTGCTAATGCAGCTGTAGAAGGCGACAACTTTGGTGAATACACCGCTGGAGCTAAGGCTACTTTCCAAGCTGCTTTGGATGCTGTTGCAACCCATGTTGACGACTATAAGACAATGGCACTCCTCGAGAATGCCAAGACTCAATTGGCTGATGCTGCTAAGGCTTTTGATGCAGCTCTCCATAAGCCAGCAACAGGCGACATCGTATTCTTCCGCGCCAACTCTACTACGGCTTCTGTCAACAAGCAGTTTGTTTATGCAGGAAGCAACAGTACGCAGTCGACATTGCGTTGGGGTGGCTACTCTGCCGAAGATGGCGAAGATGCCAACCTGAACAATCGTCTCAACTATATGTGGCTGGTAACGGCTAACGCTGATGGTTCTTATTCTTTTAAGAATATCGGTACAGGTCTCTATATGGCAGGTCGCACAACCAAGGCTTCCTCTAAAGAAAACGACCTTCGTTTGGCTGCTCCTGGTTCAGAAACTCCTATCAACCTCTTGTTGGAAGGTGCGCCAAAGGCTTCCAGTTTCCAGATGAACTTAGGTGTTGGAACATATCTCCGCTTCTACACTCGTGGCGATATAGTTTACTCAGACAACGGTTCAAGTGCTGACTCTTATTTCACTATCGAAAAAGCCACTGCATGGGGTGAAAGTTCTTTCTTAGGCTTTACGGCTCAACGCCCAACACCTTGCACATTGCCTTATGAGGTTGAAGCGTCTATCGGCGATGAAGGTACGCTCTACAAGGTGGCAGGTCTCTTCAAAGAAGGTGAGACAACAACGCTCGAGCTTACGGCGTATGCTGCTACGGATAGAATCCCAGCGGGCACCCCGTTTATCGTAGTGATCAACGAAAACTTGTATGGTGCCAACTTCTTCCCAACGGCTACTTCTCTCAAGGATTTCAACTATAGCTATGAAGGTCATTCCGTGAATGGTCTTTGTGGTACGCTCGACAGAACGCCGATGAAGGCTGGATATGGTTTGTTTAGCAAAGGCAAGATTATTGTTGCAACGAGCGAAGACGTTCTGGGTGCTAACTCTGCTTATCTTGACTTCACAGTTCCTATGCTGACTGCCAAGGCTGAATATTCTGTTCCGGTTGAGGGCTTCACCGTTACAGGTATCACGCAGACTGTTGTTCCTCAGCAGAATGCTGCCATCTATGATCTCCAAGGCCGTCGCGTGCTGAAGGCACAGAAGGGCCTCTACATCATCAATGGCAAGAAAGTTGTGGTGAAGTAGTTTAAGATAGAATTATCCTACTTATAAATATATCCCCGAAAGTTGGCCGTAGCTCAACTTTCGGGGATATTTCTATACTCGCCCGTATGTTTATTCCTTCACGAGGCATTTATCCAATAGGCAGTCAATTTCCTCGCGGTCGAGGTGCTGACCGATAAAGACAATTTTTTGCATACGGTCGCCATACTTCTCGTCCCAGTCCCGGCGCAGACCTGGCTCGCGATCCATCATGTCGCGCAAATCGTCCTCGGGCATCGTGGCATACCATTGTCCGATGCTGCTCAACCCTACTTGCTTGCCCGCCTGTTCAAACACATAGCAAATGTTGCGTTCGTCGCGGAACCAGCAAATACCCTTGGCGCGGATGATACCTTTGGGCCAATGGCGCGCCACAAAGTCGTCGAAGAGCGACAACTCGAACGGCTGACGACGATAGTAGACGTATGTGCCAATGCCGTATTCTTCCGTTTCACCACCTTCGTGGTCGTGGTGGTGGTGATGGTGGTGGGAATGGTCATGATGATGCTCGTGTTCCTCATGATGGTGTTCGTCTTCGTGGTGATGGTGCTCGTGCTCCTCTTCTCCCTCGTGGTGCTCCTCTTGTGGTTTCTCCAGTTCGGCCAACCAAGTGGCAGATGAAGCCACTGTTTTGAAGTTGAAGAGCTGAGTATTGAGCAATTTGTTGAGGTCAACATTGCCGTAGTCGCACTCAATGATTTCTGCTTTCGGTTGTAATGCACGCAGAATCTCCTTGATTTTTGCCAATTCCTCCGGCTTCACTTCCGAGGCTTTGTTGAGAAGAATTATGTTGCAGAATTCCACTTGCTGAATTACGAGATTGGTGATGTCTTCTTCATCGATGTTTTTGCGCTGCAAGTCTTCTCCGCTGTTGAACTCATCGCGCAGGCGAAGCGCATCCACAACGGTAGCAATGCAATCCAGACGGGCAATGCCGTCTTTGACCATGGCTGGATACATGGTGGGAATACTGCAAAGCGTTTGTGCGATAGGGGCCGGCTCACAAACACCGCTGGCCTCAATCACGATGTAGTCGAATTTCTTCAGGCTCGTAATGTCGTGAACTTGTTCCATCAGGTCCGTCTTCAGCGTGCAGCAGATGCAACCATTCTGAAGAGCCACAAGGCTGTCGTCCTTCTTGCCCACGATGCCGCCTTTCTCAATGAGGCTGGCGTCGATGTTTACTTCGCCGATATCGTTTACTATTACGGCAAATTTGATGCCGTTGCTGTTCGTCAGGATGCGGTTGACGAGTGTGGTTTTTCCGCTGCCCAGGTAGCCTGTCAGCAGCAGAACGGGAGTTTGTTCTATCATGTTTTTAGTCTTGTTTGTTCTTTCTGCAAAGTTATGCAGAAAACGGCTAAATGCATAAAGTGTGCCTAAAATCAATGCAAACTTTATGAATGAAGAGGTGTGGAAACGTAGGCGAAAAAGTGTCCTTTTGTTGACAACACTCTTTGAGCGGAAAAATGGTCGATACAGTCGAAAATTCTTGGAAATCCATAGTTACCGAAAAATGGGAAGGAAAAACCTGGCGATTTTTCAGAAAAAATAGAGTGAAAACGCTTTTTTCGGAAGAAAACCACTGTTTTTGTTCTCCGCAAGTTGGGATTTGCCCATAGGTTTCCTTATTGTGCTGGAGAATATCCTTATCCTGTCAGCTGACAGGATAAGGAAGTCAGCCGATAGCCTTATTCTGTCCACGAACAGTCTTATAAAAACTATGTTTCCTAAAAGTCTGTAAGGCAATCGTACGTGTTCTTTCTCGATTTCGCGCGATTCTCGCTGTCGAAAAATAAGACTTTTGTTGACAAATCTTTTCTTGTGAATAAATCAGTGTTTGGAGAAGTATTCGTGCGAACCAAATGAGTGGGGGAGTGCTTTTTCTATCTGTCGTAGTCCTAATTCTCTGATTTTACACTATTTTTGCACCATAAAACAACTTAGATTTATGGCAAAACCAAGCATTCCTAAAGGTACGCGCGACTTCTCTCCCATTGAGATGGCCAAGCGCAACTATATCTTTAATACGATTCGCGATGTGTATGCGCTGTATGGCTTCCGTCAGATTGAGACGCCAGCCATGGAGAACCTTTCCACGCTGATGGGCAAATATGGTGAAGAGGGCGACAAACTTCTCTTCAAAATCCTCAATTCGGGCGATTTCATGAGCAAAACGACTCCAGCCGAATTGGAGGAACACAACATTGGACACCTGGCAGCTAAGTTCTGCGAGAAAGGACTTCGCTACGACTTGACAGTGCCTTTTGCTCGCTTCGTGGTGCAGCACCGCGAGGAATTGCAGATGCCTTTTAAGCGCTATCAGATTCAGCCCGTGTGGCGTGCCGACCGTCCGCAGAAAGGTAGATACAGAGAGTTCTATCAGTGTGATGCCGACGTGGTTGGCTCCGACAGCCTGCTCAACGAAGTGGAGCTGATGCAGATCATAGACGAGGTGTTCCACCGCTTTGGCATACGTGTGGCTATCAAAATCAATAACCGCAAGATTCTTTCCGGTATTGCCGAAGTGATTGGCGAAGCCGAGAAAATTGTAGATATTACCGTAGCCATTGACAAACTCGATAAGATTGGTCTCGAAAATGTGAATGCCGAATTGCTCGCCAATGGTCTGACACAAGAGGCCGTTGAGAAACTGCAACCCATCATCAGTCTCAGTGGAACAAATGCAGAGAAAATAGCAACGATGCGTGAGGTGTTGGCAAGTTCAGAGGTCGGACTCAAAGGCGTTGCAGAAGTGGAGTTTGTACTCAATAATCTGGGCGAACTGGTCAATCAGATTGACCTCGACCTCACTTTGGCGCGCGGTTTGAACTACTACACCGGCTGCATCTTCGAAGTGAAGGCGCTCGACGTGGAAATAGGTTCAATCACAGGCGGAGGCCGCTACGACAACCTTACGGGTATCTTCGGTATGCCTGGCCTTAGCGGCGTGGGCATCAGCTTTGGTGCAGATCGCATCTATGACGTACTCAATCAGCTCGAACTCTATCCTGAGGATACGGCACAAGGTGCGCAACTCTTGTTTATCAATTTTGGCGAACAGGAAGCGGCATATTGCATGAGTCTTGCCCGTCAAACGCGCGCTGCCGGTATTTCTACGGAAGTTTACCCCGACAGTGTGAAGATGAAGAAGCAGATGAGCTACGCCAACGCCCAGCAAATCCCCTTTGTGGCCCTTTGTGGAGAAACGGAAATGCAGGAGAAGAAAGTGGCGCTGAAGAATATGCTCACGGGCGAACAGACTTCGCTCACCGTTGAAGAGCTCATCGAGAAAATCCGATAAGTTCCACTCGATGGCGTAAGGCTCTGCTGAGTCCGCCGTCTCATACACATATTTCATTCCCCCTACGTTGTGCCGCCGCACTCGCGTATGGGGAATGTTTTTGTGGGGACAAATCCGAGAGCAGAATAAGGCTTTTCGTGGATTTCTTCCTGTTTCCTATCAACAGCCCCTATAGCTATTCCTTTATATATAATGAAGTAGTTGTATATCCTACACCTCTGTTTGTCTAAAATATTGAAAGGCATACCCACTTCAAAGTGATTGATTTCTGAAAAGCGCAGAAAATAAGGTCAGTAAGGCTCTGGTGGAGCGCCGTTGTGCGAGAATCTATGGTTTTGAGTCACATTTCTATTTCAATAATTGTTAAACGTAAGCTGAGCATTGTTGTGTCGACTTTGCAAATAATAAAGAAAAAGTTTGTTTTTACTAATCTTATTAT
>CAUSYJ010000109.1:0-5939 GCA_963535845.1 uncultured Alloprevotella sp. | reverse complement strand
AGGCGGGTCTTCAGATCTATCAAATCGGCAAAGTGTTGGGAGAATGTGATGAGCATCCTACCTTTGACAAGTGGTGTAATCCCGCAGTTCCTTTTTTGAAACGATGGAACATGCTGCACCGTCCTAATGGAATGCCGCCTCGTGAGACATTCTATTTCGAGAAACGACATTATGGCATTATTGTAGCCTGCCTCCATTATTTGACGGTACACATCAGATGCCTTTTCCCAAAGTGGTGGATAAGGAAAAACCAACCCATACGTAATTGATATATCTGGAGCAGAGGTACAATGGAACAGACCACAACTCGGAAATCGTTCGCTAATGTTGACAATCTCATCTGATAACCTCATAGAATACAATAATAGGGGAGAGAATATGGGGGCATTGCCCCCCCTTTTTTATAGTCTGAAAATAAGATGAACGTTATGAGCGGAAATTTCTCACCGATTGTTGTTTTCGGATTTTATCGCCTACAAGCGCTGAATAGTACTATATCTTCCTTGTTGCAGAATTGGGATGCGTTTGTGAAAAGCCAAGGCTCTGATGTCTACAAGATGTTGAGCGATTGGAAATTGGGAAAGAATCACTCATTGGCTATTCGCTTTTGCTGTGCTCAGTATGTCATGAATAAATTAAGTGTTGTTCCTAATCGCAGTCTTGTTAATAACGAGGGTTTTGATGGTGATGGTACGAATTGCAAGAGGTATAGTCGCTTCAAAATCGAATTAAATGAGAGCAAAGAGCAACTCATCTTTAAGTTCCCAACAACTGTTCGTTTGAATGTTCCTTGTATAAACAAGCATTGTGGTATCATTCTGTTCCCTTGAGAATATGGAGTAGAATAATGTATTGGATAAAGTAAATGAAAATGGTACCAACGGTTCTTTTTATACTCCACCTGCCCCCCCCAGTGCATGGAGCTGCGATGGTGGGACAGTATATTCGTGACAGTAAATTGATCAACTCAACATTTGATTGTCACTATATCAACCTTACTACTGCGAAAAGTTTGCAAGATATTGGTAAAGTGGGCTTGAAGAAACTGTGGAGATTTCTGATGCTCTTGATCATGGTCTTCCGCTATGTGCGGCAGGTGAAGCCACGATTGGTTTACATCACGCCAAATTCATGCGGTGGTGCCTTTTATAAGGATTTCGTGGTGGTGCAGATGCTTAAGTGGATGAGGTGTCGAGTGGTGGTACATTATCACAATAAGGGCGTTGCCAAAAGGCAAAATAACTGGTTTGAAGATAAACTGTATAAAGTCTTCTTCAGTCGCTTGAAGGTCATTCTCTTAGCAGAATCACTCTTTTCGGATGTACAGAAGTATGTGAAGCGAAATGATGTCTTTATTTGTCCGAACGGAATACCTGAAACTTTGGAGGTTGAAGCCCATGCTGAGTGTTGCAACGCTGTCCCGCGTTTATTTTTTCTCAGTAATTTACATGAGGAAAAAGGTGTACTGGTGTTACTTGATGCGTTGAAGATAGTGAAAGACCGAAATTATTCTTTCGTCTGTGATGTGGTGGGGGGCGAGACAGCGGAGATTAATGTTCAACGTTTCCGAGAGGAAATTAAATTGAGAGGCCTCGATGGTCTGGTTCTTTACCACGGTAAGAAGTATGGAAAGGATAAGGCTGCGTTCTTTGAACAAGCCAATATTTTTGTATTCCCAACTTATAATGATGCTTTCCCATTAGTGAATTTGGAAGCAATGGAATATAAACTTCCGATAGTTACTACTGATGAAGGGGGCATTCCAGATGTGGTGAAGAATGGGGAGAATGGACTAATAGCCAAGAAAAAGGATGCAGTATCTTTAGCCGATTGCATGGAAAAGCTTCTTGAGGACAAAGACTTGCGCGAAAAGATGGGGGAGAACGGTTATCGAAAGTTTAAAAGCAACTTCACACTCGGCATTTTTGAAGCACGAATGGCTAAGGTTTTAGAGTCTATCACCGCTTGCGAAGACAGAGAAAACAAGTAAGCATACGTGTTGTGTTAGGTTTTTCTTTTCTGCAAAAAGTGATGCTATTCGCTTCCATCTGCAGTTCGCTTCCTTGGACTCTATTGTAAAGCAAGTGACTATTTTTCGTCCCTTGATCTTTCTATAGACATCGCCCAATAATATGCCAAGTGTATTGGATCTTGATAAGTTGCACCATCGATTTCTGCAATTTGGCGGTTGGAACTTGCTGTGGCAATACGCCAAAATGGGCGTGTTGTGGTGTGGCATCAAAGCGTTGATAAAATGTGTAGTAAGTGGGGCATCTGTAAAAACGGCCTATCCGTCGATTATACAGGGCGTGGAAGAAATCTTAGTGAAGCGATACCGCCCAATCTTAGACAAAAGGCTGCATGAGCAAGTGGGGGCAGAGCGTGAAACTATACAGAACGGCGTGCCGCGTATTGTGTGGTGCGCTTGGTTGCAAGGTATAGAACACGCACCCGCATTGGTAAAAGCTTGTATCGCTTCGCAAAAACGGGCTTTACCCGATTACGAATTTCGGTTCATAGACAGAGAGAATTATCGGCAATGGACATCGCTTCCTCGTCACGTGGTGGACAAGTTCTGTAAGGGAAAGATACCGCCGGCTTTGTTTAGCGATTTGCTCCGTCTTTCGCTTTTGACCAAGTATGGTGGCATTTGGATGGATGCCTCGGTGTATTGCTCGGGGTTCGGCAATCCCGATCTTAAGAACAGGTGGGAACGTATCCTAAGTAGCGAATTGACGTTGTTCCGGTATTTCGAACCTGGCCGTAAAGCTCCTGTCGCATTGTCAAACTGGTTCATAGCCGCCGTGCCTGGGCAAAGGGTCTTGTCTATCGTGTTAGAGATGCTTTTGGCTTATTGGCAGGATTTTGACTGCACCGTAGATTACTACATCTGTCACTTGTATTTAGTGTTGGTGCTTCGTGAATTCCCTTCGGTGATCAATAACATGCCGCGGGCAAACAGCAGAACAAGTCTTTTGTTGAGTACAGCGTTCGCTAGAGAGTACAGCGAGGAAGCCTGGCAAAAATTGACGGCTCATGTGAGCATCCACAAACTCAATTATCGCAAGGAGGAAGAAGCTTTGAGACACCCCAATAGTTATTGTAGGTATTTGCTAAATCAAGAAAATGATGTTTAGGCTTAGTGCGTTGAACATCCTCGAGAGCAAAGCCGATTTAGCATGCTTGCCCGAGAGAAAGTTGTTGATCAATACGATCAATGCGCATTCGTTTAACACGGCGCTGAAAGACCCTTTGTTCGCCGATGCACTGACAGGAGGAGACGCTTTGATTCCGGATGGAGCGAGCATCGTGAAAGCTTGTCGATGGATTGGTGCAAAGAGTCAACCGAAAGAGCGTATTGCCGGTTGGGATCTGTTTGTCTTTGAGATGGATAAATGGGCGCAAAAAGGCGGTACGGTAATGTTTGTGGGGAGCGCGCAGCACGTGCTTGAATTGATCGAGCAGCGCGTTGCCACGGAGTATCCTCGTTTGAAGGTCGTGACGTATTCTCCCCCTTATAAAAAGGAGTTTTCTGAAGAGGAGAACCTTGCAATTATCAAGGCGATCCACGCCGCTGAGCCTGATTTACTCTGGATTGGAATGACCGCACCGAAGCAAGAAAAGTGGGTCTATTCGCACTGGGAACAGCTGGATATCCATTGCCATGTCGGTACCATAGGTGCCGTTTTTGACTTCTTTGCCGGAACGGTGAGCCGTGCGCCGCTTTGGTGGCAAGAGCGCGGGTTAGAGTGGCTGTATCGATTGCTCAAAGACCCGAAACGTATGTGGCGCAGATACATGATTGGAAATGTACTTTTCTTATGGAACATCATGAAAGAGCGATGGACGTCGTAGCAGTGTATTTTCGTTTTCTCCGGTTCTCGCTTGGACTGTATGAAGGCAGAGAATTCCTATCTGGAGAAGCATTAAAAAGTTTCGATTGGGAATCTTTCTTCCGTTTTTCTCAAGAGCAGACACTGACAGGCATCATGTTCGACGGCGTGCAGCGTTTGTCGAAGAACTTTGCGCCCGAGCAAGCGCTATTGTTCAGATGGATAGGGCAGAGCCAAGCTTTGCGTAAGCAAAACTGGACGTTGAATCGTGCCACGGCTTACATCTATAATAAGGTGACTGCAGAGGGTTACCCTTGTTGCATACTCAAAGGACAGGGCAATGCGGTGATGTATCCCGATCCTCATTCGCGAATGCCCGGCGATGTTGACGTCTGGGTTGATGCTTCCCGTGAAGATCTCAGAAAATTAGCTGCGATGCTGGTGGAACTGGGTGGAACGATGGGGCCTGAGAGTTTGAATCACATTGAGTTGACGCTCAGAGGCGTCCCCGTTGAGCTGCATTCCACACCGGCCATCATGCACAATCCGATCCACAATCGGCGTTTGCAGGCGTGGCTACGTGACAACGTCGATCGACAATGTGCTCATCACGTTACTTTGCCTGATGCTGCAGGCGAGGTAGCTGTCCCCACGAATGCTTTCAACGTCGTTTATCAGTTGTTTCATCTCTACCATCATTATTTCTTTGAAGGGGTGGGGTTGCGACAGGTAGTCGATTATTATTATGTCGTATCGAATGTCGATCTATCGTCATTTCCCGCGTTGCAACGCGATTTAAAGCATTTGGGGTTGTCGCATTTCGCCGGCGCTATGATGTATGTCTTGCATGAAGTACTCGGTTTGGCGCCTGAGAAGATGTTCGTCTCGATCGATGAGCAACGCGGACAGTTATTGCTTGATGAGATTCTCACGGGAGGTAACTTCGGCAAGTATGCAAAGACGAGTTTTGGAGTTGGTTTTTGGGGACATAATCTTCAACGCATTTCTCGTGACCTACGTTTGCTGAGAAATTATCCGGCAGAAGCCTTGAGTGAGCCAATCTTTAGAGTGTGGCATTTTTTTTGGAGGATGAAGAATACCAAATAGCTATAGCCACTTCTTCCCATTGAGCAAATTTGAATAGACCGAGCCAACTCTTAGTCAGTGGGACTTTCTATAAATTTGAACACCAACCAAAGGCCGATTCACAGCGAGTCGGCCTTTTCTGTATCTGGAACCTAATCGCGGTGCGAAAGCGGTAACGAACGGGCTTGGAGAGCATGGAGGCTCTTTGGTAGAACGGCTTCCTATTGGAGCAATATAAAAGTGGTGTCGGACATTGTGTCCGACACCGCTTGCATTATGGGTGAATGTGAGGTTTAGCGCACCACGACTTTGGCAGTTGTTCCGTTGGAGTAGCGCACGATGTTCACGCCTTTTTGAGGCTGTGCGAGGCGACGACCTTGGAGGTCGAAGCGTGCCACCTCAACGGGGGCAGTAGCAGCGAGAGAGCGCACAGCCGTGATGCCTTCGCGGCCTTCGATCGTCACGCCCTCGGGGAGTTTCAGCGCCGCCTTGTACGCTTCGAGCGACTCTTGGGGAACGATGACCGTTTTCAGTTTCGGGCAGTTCGGGAACAATTCATCAGGCAAAGTCGGGACAGCCTTGCTCGTAAACTTCACCGTCGTCAGTTCCTTGCAACCGTCGAACACCTTGTTCTCCATCGCCGTCAGCGTCGAAGGAAGTTCCACGTTCGTGAGTTTTGTGTTGCGGAAAGCATATTGACGAATCGTCGTCAGACCGGGAGAGAAGGTGCATTTGGCGAGCGAGGTGCATTGGTCGAATGCTTGTCCGGCGATAACAGTCGTCGTTTGGGGAAGAACGATCTCGCGAAGCGGCTCGCAGCGATAGAACATCTTGATCCCGATTTCGTTATCGGCCGAAGGTGCATAGAAACGATTGAAGAAGCCCTGTTTCTCATTGAGATAATTTTTACCGGACTCCTGCTTGATGAGCGCTTCCGAGAGGTCGAGCGTGTGTGTCATGCCCTCAGATTCGTAACCGCTGTAGTCGCGACCACACATCGTGCGGATCACCTGAATGTCC
>CAUSYJ010000108.1:0-6035 GCA_963535845.1 uncultured Alloprevotella sp. | reverse complement strand
TCCTTTCCAAGTCCGAAGCCTTGTAGAGTATCTTCCCTGCAAACTGCGTGTAGGGGATAATCTTCCTGTCTCGGTAGTCCGATACTGTCCTAAAAAAGTGTGTAAGCTCCAAAGTTCTTATATTTGTAGTGAACTTAAAAATCAAAGAAAG
This sequence comes from uncultured Alloprevotella sp., assembly GCA_963535845.1. GTDB lineage: Bacteria > Bacteroidota > Bacteroidia > Bacteroidales > Bacteroidaceae > Alloprevotella. The sequence goes on along the minus strand of CAUSYJ010000108.1, from coordinate 5,884 downwards.
AACAATGAAGCTTACAAGTGAACAAAGATCGGAATTAATTTCTGAAATGGCCTCAAGTAAGGCAGGTTTTAATGAGTTGTTTCGCGTGCTTTTGGATAGTTTTTCCAAGCAGGAGCGTGCCCTCTTTCTCGCGGAACATGCGGGTGAACAAGCCAATGGTTTCCGTCCCCGGCGTTGGCGGGGTCATGGTTGGAGTTTTCAACTTCGCATCCCTCGTACGCGTTCCAATGCTTTTCAACCAATGATTCTTGGAATTTTATCCTCTCAGGAGCGTGAGCGCACGCAGCTTTTTTACGAGTTGTATTCCCGTGGACTTTCCTGTGAAGACATCGCCGAGGTAGGGCGTCGCATTTACGGTCACCTTTATAGCAAACAGCAGGTGAGTCATCTAGCCGGGGCTTGTTATGAGGAGATCCAAGAGTGGCTTTCCCGCCGACTTTCTCCTCACTATTTGGCTGTTTTCATCGATGCCACGTTCTGTTTCACACGTCGCGACGGAAGCGTCTCGAAGGAGGCTTACTATACGATGTTGGGACTACTGCCCGACGGCAGTCGCGAGGTACTCACGGTAGTAAATCACCCCACAGAAGGCGCGATTGCTTGGGAAATGGAGTTGCAAGCCCTCAAGGAACGCGGTGTGAAACAAATAGACTTGATTATATCCGATGCTTTGAGTGGCATCGAAAATGCGGTATGTTCGGCTTTTCCCACGGCACTGCACCAACTTTGCGTTGTGCATTTCAAACCGAAAGTGTTGAACACCGTCTCCTCGAAAGACAAAACCGAGATCGGCGAGGAACTCAATGCACTCTTTCCCATGGAGCATACCGACATGACGCCTCTTGTGGCCTATGAAAATTTGCGTATCTTTGCGCAGCGTTGGGGTAAAAAGTACCCGAGCCTTGCTCGTTTGGGCAATGAGCGCAACGCGGCCTATTTTACCTATTTGAGGTTCTCCGAAAGTGTGCGTCGAATGATTTACTCTACTAACTGGGTGGAACGACTCAATAGAAGTTATAAGCGCACCTTACTCATGCGTGGAGCGATGCCTTCTCTCGCCTCTGTAGTTTATCTATTGGGATCTGTTGCCAAGGAGAAAACAGAAGGGACATATGCAAGACGGCTGCCGTATTTTGGAGAGTGGAAAATCAGGTAAAATGGCAAAGATATATCAACATCACAAATTTCCCCCATGCTTGGGAAACCCAAGCATGGGGGAAAGGACAAGGAGAATCTTACACACTTTTTCAGACATTACCGAATTGGGGTTTTAAGTTAGTCACTAAAATACTGTCAGTACAAAAATAACGAAACATTCTAAATAAAACTCTCAAACCTTTACAAAAAGCAAAATGGAGGATTTGAGAATTACTCAAAAAGTTTATAGAAATAAAAAGCCCCGCACATCACTGTGCAGGGCTAAAATATGCAATAGAGAATTGTGTCGATTATTCAGCTGCTGCTTCTTCAGCAGGAACTTCAGTTGCAGGTGCTTCAGCTGCTGGAGCTTCAGCGGCTGCAGCCTTACGGCTACGACGTGTACGCTTTGCCTTCTTCTCTTCCTTAGCCATGTTCTCATCGTAGTCAACGAGTTCGATGAAAGCCATGTCGGCACCATCACTCTGGCGGAAGCCAAGCTTGATGATACGAGTGTAGCCACCGGGACGGTTAGCCACTTTCTCAGAGATATTCTTGAACAATTCAGTAACAGCGAATTTGTCCTTCAAATAGCTGAAGACAACGCGGCGAGAGTTCGTTGTGTCGTTCTTACTCTTGGTGATGAGCGGCTCAACGTACTTCTTCAGAGCCTTAGCCTTGGCGAGAGTCGTAGTGATTCTTTTGTGCTGGATCAGAGAAACTGCCATATTGGCAAGCATTGCGCTTCTGTGGGATGCAGTACGACTCAGATGGTTGAATTTTTTATTATGTCTCATTTTTTTGAATGTTGGTTGTTGCGTCGAGTTGAGGGCTTTGGCCTTAGCTAAGGCCTCTCAGCAGATTGCAAACAACGGTGGAGTTTACGGACAACTTTTGTCGTTCAATTAATCGTTGTCTAATTTGTAAAGGGTTGTGTCCATCCCGAACGACAGATTCTTGCTCTCGAGCAAATCATCAAGCTCAGTGAGTGATTTCTTACCGAAGTTGCGGAACTTGAGGAGGTCAGACTTATTGAACTGAACGAGATCGCCCAAAGTTTCAACATCGGCTGCCTTGAGACAGTTGAGCGCACGAACTGAAAGATTCAGATCGGCGAGCTTCTGCTTGAGGAGCTGACGCATCTTGAGGGTGTTCTCATCAATCGGTGGATTGTCTACACTTGTTGAGTTGCTCGCGGTGATACTCTCATCGGAGAACAGAGCGAAGTGATAGATCAGAATTTTTGCTGCTTCCTTCAGCGCATCTTTTGGCTGGATGGAACCATCCGTAGTGATTTCAAGCACGAGCTTGTCGTAGTCGGTCTTTTGCTCAACACGATACGGTTCAACGCTGTACTTAACATTGCGGATGGGAGTGTAGATGGAGTCGATGGCTATCTGATGGATGTCAGAGCAATAGTCGCGGTTTTCATCAGCGGGGACATAACCACGGCCTTTGTTGACAGTCAGTTCGATGGTCATCGAGGCTTTCGAATCTAAATGACAAATCACCAAATCAGGATTTAACACTTCAAATCCGTTGAGATGGATATCACCAGCCTTGAACTCCGTGGAGTTGGAGATGGTTAGCTGGGTCTTCTCAGTGTCGTACTCTTCTACCAGTTTCTTGAAACGTACTTGCTTCAAGTTAAGGATGATGTTGGTTACATCCTCGCTGACTCCAGGCACGGTAGCAAACTCATGCTCAACACCTTCGATCTTGATGGTATTGATGGCATAGCCTTCGAGAGAGGAGAGCAGGATGCGACGGAGGGCATTTCCGACAGTGGTACCGAAGCCCGTTTCCAAAGGACGAAGTTCGAATTTTCCGTACTTATCGTCGCTTTCCAACATGATCACTTTGTCAGGTTTTTGAAATGCTAATATCGCCATTAATTCTTTTTATTTAGGATTTTTGGGTAAAGCCTTTTCAGGCTATGAGACAAGTCGGGAAAGACTTGCCAAAAGTTTCCTCCTCTCCTCCCCTCCAAAAAAGAGGGGAAGGGAGAAAGGCTTTTTAGTTCTTAGAGTACAACTCGACAATCAGCTGCTCCTTGATGTTCTCAGGGATGTCAGCACGTTCGGGCATGTGCAGAAGCTTGCCACCCTTAACGCTTTCGTCCCATTCGATCCAAGGATACTTGCTGTGGTTGAAACCAGCCAAAGAGTCAGCAACTACTTCGAGACTCTTAGACTTCTCACGTACAGCAACGATCTGACCAGGTTTTACACTGTAAGAAGCAATGTTCACTACTTGACCATCAACAGTAATGTGCTTGTGGTTTACAAGCTGACGAGCTGCTGCGCGAGTAGGAGCGATACCCAGGCGATATACAACATTGTCAAGACGGCATTCGAGATACTGAAGAAGAATCTCACCGGTAATGCCGCTGGTTGCTGCTGCCTTATCAAACATGTTACGGAACTGACGTTCAAGAACACCATAAGTGTACTTAGCTTTCTGCTTCTCAGCAAGCATGACACCGTACTCAGAGCTCTTACGACGGCGACCATTGCCGTGCTGGCCGGGAGGGAAATTACGCTTTGCGAGAACTTTATCAGCACCGAAGATAGCCTCGCCGAAACGACGTGCGATGCGAGACTTAGGACCTGTATATTTTGCCATTTTTTTTAATTTTAGCTTTTAATATAACAATTCAACTTGCTACTGGAATTATACCTTTCTTCTCTTCGGAGGACGGCAGCCATTGTGAGGCAGCGGAGTAACGTCGATAATCTCGGTAACTTCAATACCTGCACCATGGATGGCACGGATAGCAGATTCACGACCATTGCCGGGACCCTTAACGTAAGCTTTCACCTTACGAAGACCGAGGTCGAAAGCTACCTTGGCGCAATCCTGTGCTGCCATCTGAGCAGCGTACGGAGTGTTCTTCTTGGAACCACGGAAGCCCATCTTACCAGAACTTGACCAGCTGATAATCTGACCTTCGCTGTTCGACAAGGAAACGATAATATTATTGAAAGAGCTGTGAACGTGAAGCTGACCCATTGCGTCAACCTTAACGTTACGCTTCTTAGCTGCAACTGTTTTCTTTGCCATAATCAATTATTATTTAGTAGCCTTTTTCTTGTTTGCAACGGTCTTTTTGCGACCCTTACGAGTACGAGCGTTGTTTTTCGTGCTCTGGCCGCGTACAGGAAGACCTGCACGGTGACGGATACCACGGTAGCAACCGATGTCCATGAGACGCTTAATGTTCATCTGAATCTCGCTGCGGAGGTCACCCTCTACTTTGTATTCAGCACCAATAACCTCACGAATCTTTGCTGCTTGGTCATCAGTCCAATCCTTTACTTTAATGTCTCTGTCAATACCGGCTTTATCCAAGATTTTAGCCGCGCTACTACGACCTAATCCGTAGATATAGGTCAGGGCGATTTCGCCTCGCTTGTTCTGAGGCAGATCGACACCAACAATTCTTATTGCCATATACTTGTTTTATTACTTTGCGAAAACTGATTAACCCTGACGTAATTTCATCTTAGGGTTCTTCTTGTTAATCACATACAGACGACCCTTACGACGTACAATCTTGCAATCGGCGGATCGTTTCTTCAAGGATGCTCTTGTTTTCATTATTATTTTGCTTTTTTATTTATATCGGAAAACGATTCTACCTTTTGAAAGGTCGTAGGGACTCATTTCCACTTGGGCTGTTATTTCATGCCCATTCTCCAACTCTACGCGGAACATTGCATTGCTCAATGCTTCAACAATTGTTCCATCTTGTTCTATCGCTAACTGCTTAGACATATTAATGTTTTATTCTTTCTATTTGTTCTACTTCTTCGAATGATGAGAGAATATCGGCTTTGCCATGGTGAATAGCTATGGTGTGCTCATAATGTGCAGCACTTTTGCCATCGCGCGTCTTTACGCTCCAACGGTCGGGCAATAGATATGAGGAAGCTTTTCCTTCTGTTATCATTGGCTCTATGGCGATGCAAAGTCCATTGGAGATTGCGAGGCCTGTGCCTGCCGTTCCGTAATTAGGAACCATGGGGTCTTCGTGCATTTTCTTTCCTATACCATGACCGGCATACTGTCGGACGACACCGTATCCATATTGCTGGACATGATGCTGCACTGCGCATCCTATATCTCCTAAGCGGTTGCCTACAATGGCTTGTTCGATTCCTTTATAAAGGCTTTCTTTCGTTACTGAAAGTAATTTTTTATTTTCTGCTTTCACTTCACCTACACAAAATGTGTAACATGAATCTCCACAGAAGCCTTCGAGGAGAACTCCGCAATCCACCGAGACTATATCACCATTCTTCAATGGCTTATCGTCTGGAATACCATGAACGATTGTGTCGTTAACTGAGGTACAAATGGATGCAGGAAAGGCGGGGCCAAAAGGATTAGGACATCCCTTAAAACTTGGGACCGCGCCATTGTCGCGAATGAAATGTTCAGCCAAGGTGTCCATCTCTCGGGTGGTTACACCCGGCTGAACAATTTTTGCGATTTCCGCAAGAGTTGCTGCTACAAGCTGATTTGCTTTTCGCAGCGCCTCTATCTCATCTTCCGTTTTCAGATATATCATCCGAATCGGTTTAAATGGAAATTTTCTTAATATGCTGCTACGCTTGAACGATTGCGTGTGTGCCCAGCGTTGAGCAAGCCGTCGTAATGGCGGACAAGCATGTAGCTCTCAATTTGCTGAAGAGTATCGATAACAACACCGACAAGAATCAACAATGAGGTACCACCAAAGAAC
>CAUSYJ010000107.1:0-6080 GCA_963535845.1 uncultured Alloprevotella sp. | reverse complement strand
GTATTGTACATACTCCAGCACATCGGCCACTGTTTCTCCATCAATGGTTTTATCAATGGTATAACCATCATCATTAACACTGATATGAACGGCATTGGTATCGCCGAAGAGATTGTGCATATTACCCAAAATCTCCTGATAAGCTCCCACGAGGAACACGCCTATATAATAGTGCTCACCATTGCGGATAGCGTGGAGCGGCAGATAGGTCTTCTGATGGCCGTTGTTAACGTAAGTGCCCACTTTTCCATCTGAGTCGCAGGTGATGTCCTGAAGGGTGGCGTTGCGCGAGGGACGCTCATCGAGGCGATCAATGGGCATAATGGGGAAGATTTGATCCAGCGCCCAACTGTCGGGCATCGACTGGAAGAGAGAGAAGTTGCAGAAATATTTGTCTGCAATGCGCTTATCAATATCGCGAAGCTCATCGGGAACATGCTTCTGATGATGAACGAGTTCGGCCACCTCATTGGTGATACTCCAATAGATGCTCTCAATCTGCGCGCGTGTCTTGAGATCTATCATACCCATTCGGAAGAGGTCAAGAGCTTCTTCGCGGATGTCCTCCGCATCGTGCCAGTCTTCCAGCATGGAGCGAGGCGACAGCTTTTCCCAAATCTCATTTAAGTCCTTAACGAGCTGATGATCCGATTCAGAAATTTCAAAATCATCAGACATCATCGTTGGGTGTACGCTTTCGAGCACGTCGAGAATGAGCACACTATGATGCGCCGTCAAGCTGCGTCCACCTTCTGTAATAAGATTGGGATGAGGGATATTATTCTTATTGGCAGCATCCACAAAGGTGTAGACGCAGTCATTAACATATTCTTGAATAGAATAGTTCACCGAACTCTCTGAATTGGACGAGCGCGTACCATCATAGTCGACACCGAGACCGCCACCGCAATCCACAAACTGTATGTCGAAGCCCAAATTGCGCAACTGTACGTAGAATTGAGAAGCCTCACGCAAAGCTGTAGAGATGCGGCGTATCTTCGTAATCTGACTACCGATGTGGAAATGGATGAGTTTCAAGCAGTCGCGCATCTCCATCTTATCGAGCAATTCGAGTGCTTCGAGCAATTCAGCAGAAGAGAGGCCGAACTTAGAAGCATCGCCTCCGCTTTCTTCCCACTTACCCGCACCGCTGGAAGCCAACTTGATGCGGATACCGATATTGGGGCGAACGCCCAACTTCTGGGCTGTTTTAGCGATAATTTCCAATTCGGGCAATTTCTCAATAACAAGAAAGATACGCTTTCCCATCTTTTGAGCCAACAGAGCCAGCTCAATGTAGTTTTGATCCTTATGGCCGTTGCAAATAATGAGACTGTCAGAGTCCATATTAGTGGCTACTACAGCGTGAAGTTCTGGCTTTGAACCTGCCTCCAATCCGAGGTTGTACTTCTTGCCGTGGCTGATAATCTCCTCCACAACAGGGCGCATCTGATTCACCTTAATGGGGAAAATGATAAAGTGTTCAGCTTGGAAGTTGTACTCCTTTGCAGCGATATTAAAGCATTCGGACGTTTTCTCAATACGATTATCCAAAATGTCAGGAAAACGCAACAGAACAGGAGCTGTAATATCGCGCTCATTCAAATCGTCTACCACTTCCTTTAAGTCGATTTTCACATCGTTCTTACGTGGTGAAACATAGGCGTGACCTTTATCGTTGATTCCGAAGTAACTCACTCCCCAGCCTTTGATGCCGTAGAGCTCTTCCGAGTCTTCAATTCTCCATTTCTTCATTCTTTCGGTAGAGTATAGTATGTTTTGTTCTTATTTGATTTCTGTTTCTATGAGTTCCACCAAGCGGTTGATCTTTTCGGCCGAGTCGAGCACATCTACATCAACCACGTGGCGAGCGCGGAGGTAGAAATCCTCGCGCATCTTTAGCTGATCTGTCACAAACGCTTGCAGCTCCTCGGGCGTCATTCCTTCCAACAAGGGGCGCTTCCCTTTGCTTATTTTTAGATGGGAGAGAATGGTTTCGGGAGAGGCTTTGAGATAGATCACCTCTGCTGCTTGGTTCATGTAGTCGATGTTATCGAAGAAGCAGGGCGTGCCGCCTCCACAACTCACTACGACGTTCTCAAATTCGGCCACTTCGTGGAGCATATTGCGCTCTTTCTTGCGAAACGCTTCCTCACCCTCTTCTGCAAAAATTTGGGGAACACGTTTGCGGAAGCGTTCTTCGATGTACCAATCGAGGTCGTAAAACATCTGCCCACGGCGCTTGGCTAATTCTTTGCCTATTGTGGTCTTCCCGACACACATATAGCCAATGAGAATGATGGCTTTCATCGACGCGTACGGCGAGAGGTGGTTTTTGCAGGCTTGCTACTTTCGGCTTCGATGATTTTCTTACAATCTTCCAGCGTTAGTTTAGCAGCTGTTTCGTGTTGTGCCTTGGGGATTTTATAGTTCTTACCCTCATACTTGATAAAAGGACCGAACCGCCCGTTCAAGACCTCGATGCCTTCTGCTTCAAACGTCAGAATGTGGCGTTTTGCTTCCTCTGCGCGCTTCTCTTGTATGATTTCGATAGCGCGCTCCAGGGTGACATTGAGAGGATCTTCTCCAGCGGGAATGGAAGAGAATTTTTTGTTATGAAGCACATAAGGTCCGAAGCGACCCGTATTCACAACGACGGGACTATCCTCAAACTCGCCCAAAGTGCGCGGAAGCTTGAAGAGGTCCAGTGCCTCTTCGAGCGTAATTGTCTCTATGCTTTGATCTGCATGGAGAGATGCAAAGAGAGGTTTCTCGCTTTCGTCGGCCGTACCCAACTGAACCATCGGGCCGAAACGACCAATTTTCACGCTGATTGTTTTTCCCGTTGTGGGATCAATGCCGAGTTCTCGTTCGCCCACTTTATGCTCTGTTTTCTCATTGAGAATCTTCTCCACTTGCGGTTCAAAGCTGGCGTAGAAGTTGCGCATCAGTTCATGCCAGTTCTCCTTTCCTTCAGCCACATGGTCGAAATCTTTTTCCACTTTGGCTGTAAAGTTATAGTCCATAATTTCGGGGAAGAACTCTGTAAGAAAATCGTTCACAACAAGACCCATATCTGTTGGAATGAGCTTTTTCTTTTCAGAGCCGAACGTTTCTTGCGGATTCGATTCGCTGATGCGATTATCTTTCAGTTTGAGCACATTCACTTTTCGCTTTTCGCCTGCCTTATCGCCTCTGGCAACATATTCGCGTTGCTGTATGGTGGAAATTGTCGGAGCATAGGTAGAGGGACGCCCAATACCCAGTTCTTCGAGTTTGTGGACGAGGGATGCTTCATTATAGCGAAGCGGAGCAGAAGTGAAACGCTCTTGCGCAACAATTTCTTGACGTTTCAGCACATCGCCTTCGTTCATTTTGGGAAGCAGCTTCTCCTCTTCTTCATTCTTTTCTTCGTCGTGGCTCTCACGATAAACGCGGAGGAAACCATCAAACTTCACAACCTCTCCTGTCGAAACAAAACGTTCGTTAGCATTGGTGCTAATACTGATTTCAACGGTTGTTCTCTCCAGCTCTGCATCGGCCATTTGGCACGCAATAGTACGTTTCCAAATAAGGCTATAGAGACGTTTCTCTTGAACAGTACCCGTGATTTCCTCGTTGTCCATGTGTGTAGGGCGAATTGCCTCATGGGCTTCCTGCGCTCCCTTAGCACTGGTATGATAAGTGCGGCGTTTGTGGTATTCTTTCCCCGCCATCTTCTCAATCACTGGGCCGCAAGTGTTCAAACACAAGTCGCTCAGATTCATAGAGTCGGTACGCATATAGGTGATAAGACCGCGTTCGTAGAGACCTTGTGCCACGCGCATCGTTTGCGCAACGGGGAACCCAAGTTTGCGCGCTGCCTCCTGTTGCAACGTTGAAGTGGTGAAAGGAGGAGCCGGTGTACGCTTTGTGGGGCGGGTGGTGACGCTATCAATATGGAATTCTGCTGTTTTGCAGCTCTCCAAGAAAGCACGCGCCTCTTCTTTCGTTGTGAAATGACTGCGAAGCGTTGCTTTCAGTGCTGCTCCATTGGGCAGCTCAAACAAAGCACTAACAGCATAACTGGCGTGACTCTCAAAATTTTGTATCTCACGCTCGCGCTCCACAATTAGGCGAACGGCCACACTCTGCACACGACCTGCAGAAAGATTCGGACGCACTTTTCGCCAAAGGACGGGAGAAAGTTTGAAACCTACCAAGCGGTCGAGCACGCGGCGCGCTTGCTGAGCATCAACAAGGTTGAGATCAACGTGGCGCGGATGTTCGAGAGCATTGAGTATGGCAGACTTGGTGATTTCGTGGAATACAATTCGATTTGCACTCTTAGGGTCAAGTTTCAGAATCTCTGCCAAGTGCCAACTGATGGCCTCTCCTTCGCGGTCCTCATCGGATGCAAGCCAGATGGTTTCGGCTTTTTTGGCTTGGGAGCGAAGCTCTTTAACAACGTTTTTCTTATCAGCAGGGATTTCGTATTGTGGCTCGAAACTTTTTAAGTCAACTCCGAAATTTTTCTTCTTCAAATCGCGAATGTGTCCAAAGCTGGACATCACCTTAAAGTCCTTACCGAGAAAGCGTTCTATGGTCTTTGCTTTTGCGGGGGACTCAACGATAACTAAGTTTTTGGGGTCTGACATGTTGCGCTATTTATTTTTTTCGGGCGCAAAATTAGTGCTATTTTTCTGAACCACACCTTAAATATAGCAAAAAGTAGAAGAACGCCCCGATGCTCAACAGGTTTAGCGACTTGAGGCATGAACGAACAAGAACCTACGTTTCGGTAACGAATTATTACAAAATAAGGAAGTAAAATAGAAAATTATCTGCCCAGTTTTTCAACCCTAAAAATCGACAATTCCAACCTCTTCGAAACAAGAGAGAAAGAAACAATACTAAAGAATATGCTGGAAGAAGTGTTACACTACAAGCCGTGAGAGTACCCCCTCCTCTCTCCTACCAGAGAAAAACTCGTTTTTTGTCGTCACGTTGTCACACCGAGGTAAACAAACTGGTAAACAAACACTTATATGCGTGACGACAAAATCCATCTCATTTTTTGTTGTCACACTGTTGTCACGCATACAACACGCACTCTTCCAGATAGTTACCTCACAATTGTGACAACGTGACGACGTGACAACAAAAAAACAAAACACAGGAAGAAGAACGTATCCTCATTATTTTAGTTCCCTTATCGTGCGTCCAGCTACAATAAGGCTGCTGGCTGACAGAATAAGGATGTTAGCTGATATCCTTATTGTATTTGAGAACACAATAAGGATATGGATGAAGAAGCATACCTTATGCGTTTTCCCAATAGAAAAAAGTTTCAAAGACTCTTGATTAGGAGTTGCGTACTAAAACAACAGATCGGTTGGGGACAAAGAAAAGGCCACCGCACTCTGTTGAAGAGTTGGCGGCAGCCCTTGTAAGCAAATTTTCTCTGTTACGGAAAATCCGTTAGAACTTAGAATAGAACTTTCTTACCATTCACGATATAGAGGCCCTTAGTGGGATTCTCAACGCGGCGACCTTGGAGATCGTACACCACACGCGTGGAAGGAACCATATTTGGCACTGTCTGGACGCTTGTAGGCGTAGTGTTCTTTCCTGTAAGCAAGAGGTTCTTGATATTCCATGTGGGAGCAGCCTGATCGGTACTGCTGTATTTGAAACCGAGTTGTACGGTTTTGCCGTCGTACTCAGCCAGAGAAACACCCAGCGGAGCGGCATCGATAAAACTCCAATCTGAGGTGGGATAAGTAATATCGGTCACTTGCTTCCAAGTGTCGCTTTCGTTTTCACGCACCCAAAGCGTGATTTGGTCATTGCTTCCACCGAAGAGCTTAGTGGAATGCTTGAAGAAGAGTTTCGCATTCTGGCAATACTTCAAGTCGATCACTGGAGAAAGAAGCCAGCTCTCAGCAGCATAGTTCTTACTACCCACATGCGCCGAACCCTTTGCACCATAGTAGGATTGGAATCGCCACACCTTAGTGACACCTTCCGACAAACTTACATCTTGAACCGTGAATTTGCCCAGGTCTTTAGCGAAAGGTTCAGAGTAGATAGTATCCAAA
>CAUSYJ010000106.1:0-6101 GCA_963535845.1 uncultured Alloprevotella sp. | reverse complement strand
CGGAATTTGCTTTCTTTTTTAAGAAAGCTTTCTTAAAAAAGAAAGCAAATTCCGACAAACAGATTCAGAGGGGCGGAAGATACATGGCATTTTCACTTTCTTTGCAGTTCGCACATAAATCCATATATTTGCACCCGCTAGCTAAAAAAACTAGCGGGTGTGAAATTTCTCCACATCTCATCATTTGTAAATTGCATTTTCATAACAATGATTCCGCTTTTAGCGCTTTTATTTTTAGTCGTTTTCGCATCATTCACTTGCTCCGTACTCGAGGCATCTTTACTCTCCACCCCTATGTCTTTCGTTACCATGAAGGAAGACGAAGGCTCAAAGACAGCACGCCGCTTAAAGAAATATAAGCAAGATATCGACAAACCCATCTCAGCTATCCTTACTATCAACACCATTGCAAATACCGCTGGTGCTGCTGGCGTGGGAGCTATGGCTGCGGCGCAATTTGGCGACGCTGCTGTGGGCTGGTTTTCAGCGGGACTTACGGTGCTCATCCTTGTTTTTTCTGAAATCATTCCGAAAACCATTGGCGCTACCTATTGGCGGCACATCATCTTGCGCTTCACACCGCTCATCCATTTCCTTGTCATCATCACTTATCCTTTTGTTCTCTTGGCTGAACTTATCACCAATTTCATTCAGCCCGATGCTGCTCCCGCCTCTGTTAGTCGCGAGGAGGTTTCCGCAATGGTTACCGTTGGAGCAGAGGAAGGTGTTTTTCAGCAGAAAGAGGATAAAATGCTACAGAATATGCTGAAACTGTCAAAAGTTACTGCACGCGAAATCATGACACCTTCTTCCGTCGTGGAAATGGCAGAAGAATCCATGACGCTCAAAGAATTTCGTGAACACGAGCAGTTCCAGACCTATTCGCGCATACCGGTGTTCAAGGACAACGACGACTATATCACAGGCTACGTACTGCGCCAAACCATTCTCGAGAAGCTGTCAGAAGACAGGTTTAGCATGAAACTCGAAGAACTGGTGCGCCCCATCCTTTCTTTCCCCGAAAACGAAAGTGTTTCTGTTATTTGGGAAAAATTATTGGCACAGAAAGAGCACATCTCTGTCATCATCGACGAATACGGCTGCTTACGAGGCATTGTCACTATGGAAGACGTCATTGAGACTATGCTCGGCACTGAAATCGTTGACGAAAAGGACACTGTGACCGATATGCAAGAGTATGCGCGGGAACAATGGAAGGAACAGCAGCAACAGCAAGCCGACGAGAAAGAAGCATAACTTCCTCCTCTTATCCTCCCCCCTGTTTGGCTGGACATAAGAGGGAAAATAAGCTTACATATTTTCTGATAAATTAGTTCCCACACAACTGAAATAAAAAAGCTCCGTGGAAAGTCTTGCACTTTTCACGGAGCTTCATTTGTATTAAAGAGTAGAATCAACGTATATCTCAACGCCGCTTCTTATTGTTCTTACTGAAATTAGGATTAAAAGAATGAGACTTATCATCGCGCATCTTTCGCTTCTGCCGCTGAGGTTTGGAAGTAGGCATAGGTCCGCGATCAGGTAGTCCACCATAGAGTTTCTGTATCAAATCTGGACGGTTCATACGTCGCAACTCAGACTGAATCTTTGCGCGCTCCTCTGGCTTATACCAAAAGAAGAACATACGCTGACGTAATTTCTGCTGCGGCGTTTGTGCGGAATAAACGGCTTCAAGTGTGTAAGGATGGTAGCCACTATACCACGTCTCGGTGCTTACCGTCATGGGAGTAGGCGTGAAGTCTTGAACCTGTTCCAAATGAAAATCCAACTCTTTCGTAAGTGCTGCCAATTCAGCCATATCCTCTTCCGTACAACCTGGGTGAGAGGATATGAAATAAGGTATAATCTGTTGCTTAAGTCCGGCTTCTTTGTTGATTTTTTCAAAGATGCGTTTGAATTCATAAAACAACTGGAAGCTTGGCTTACGCATAATGTTCAGCACGCGGTCGGAAGTGTGCTCTGGAGCCACTTTCAGACGACCACTAACATGCCGAAGAATGAGCTCTTTCGTATATTCTTGTGCGGCTTTATTGGAGTGTTCATCTTTGCTCTTATGGAGCAAGAGATCATAACGCACACCACTACCGATAAAGCTTTTCTTCATACCAGAAAGTGCGTCAACAGCGCGGTACACATCAAGCAGCGGTGTATGGTCGGTATTGAGATTGGGACACACAGTTGGACTAATACAAGACGGACGCTTACAACGGGCACATATATCGCGGTTGCGACCTTGCATACCGTACATATTGGCCGACGGTCCTCCTAAGTCGCTCAGATAACCACGAAAGTCGGGCATCTTCGTAACGGCTTTCACCTCACGAATTATGCTCTCCTTAGAGCGTGACATGATAAACTTCCCTTGATGGGCACTAATGGTGCAGAAAGCACAACCGCCGAAGCATCCGCGGTGGATGTTGACGCTGAACTTTATCATCTCATAAGCAGGAATACGTTTGCCGCGATATTTAGGGTGAGGCAAACGCGTATAAGGTAAATCAAAACTATGATCTATCTGCTCCGTTGTCATCGGAGGAAAGGGCGGATTAACAACAACATAATCTTGCCCTAAAGGTTGTAAGATGCGCTGTGCGTGAAGACGGTTACTCTCCTCCTCTATATGACGAAAATTCTCAGCATAATGCTTACGATTGCTCAGACAATCCTCATGACTATGCAGCACTATATCATCATCCGTTATACCTCCTGGAACTTCGTTTTCTTTCACCATCGTGACGGTTTGCGAAACTGGGAATTTGCCAACGATGTTCCGAAAATCAGCAGTTGCCACAAAGGCATCAGGCTCGTGGTGCAGCACTTTGTCCTCCAAAAGCTGGCAAAGCGCAAGCATGGGTAGTTCGCCCATGCCGTATATAATAAGATCGCCCCCGCTCTCCTTGAGAATGCAAGGTTTGAGGGCATCTTTCCAATAGTCGTAATGGGTAAGGCGGCGAAGACTGGCTTCTATCCCTCCCAGCACTACAGGAACATCAGGATATATCTGTTTGAGAATTTGAGAATATACTATCGTTGGATATTCTGGTCGCATATCGTGACGACCATCCGGACTGTAAGCATCTTCCGAACGCAGACGGCGGTTGGCTGTGTACTTATTGACCATAGAGTCCATACAGCCCGGTGCAATTCCAAAAAAGAGGCGTGGCCGTCCGAGCTTCTTAAAGTCGCGGAAGTCACCATGCCAGTCGGGCTGCGGTACTATGGCCACACGGTAGCCTTCAGCTTCCAATATGCGGCCTATGACTGCTGCGCCAAACGAGGGATGATCGACATAAGCATCTCCACTAAAGAGGATAACATCCAGGTAGTCCCAACCACGCTGACGGACTTCCTTCAACGTTGTTGGAAGAAAGTCGGTCAGTTGTACCCTCTTTTCATTCTGTATATTTTGAAACATCTATTCTCATAAAGAGGAAGTTCCCCTCTATTCCTCTTACTTATTAAAATTCCACTATCGTAATTCCCGCTCCGCCAAACTGAACGTGCTCGTCATGAAAGGATTTAACGCCGGGAATCGTTTGAAGATATTGGCGGACAAGAGCGCGGAGAGCACCTGTTCCCGTTCCGTGAAGAATACGAACTTGCGACTGCTCTAGGAGTATGGCATCGTCAATGAAATGAGATACCACGTCGAGCGCTTCATCCCCGCGCATACCGCGTAGGTCTATCTCAGACTTAAAATTCAACTTTTTTTCGTAAACAGCATCCCGTGTCTGCTTCGACACAAAGGTGGAAACTTTCGAGATATTATTACTCTCAGGCTTCACCGTTACTTCGAGGCGCGACAGAGGCACGTTGGTGTGCATCATACCAAAGAGAACGCGCGCTTGCTTACCGGTGATCACTTCCACGTGCCCAACTGTCGTTTGGCCTTTTAAGCGGACATAATCCCCCACCCTCACTTTTACTTGAGTAGGTACAGTCTGAGGCTGATCGGAAGCATTCTTTGACAACGTACTAACCAACTGTTGCAGTGCAGAACCTTTCTTTTCAGACTTTCGCTGCTGCCGGCGTTTGATTTTCTCAATCTTTCGTGCTATGCGGTCTTCCTCTTCCACGTCCTGACGAAGGGCGTTTTTATATTCATCTAACTGTTGGCGCACTTCGCGCGTTTTTTCTTTCTCGGCCTGGGCTTCTTTGATGGCACGGATAGTGCTTTCGATTTTTGCATTACTCTGCTTGAGTAAGTCCTGTGCTTCCTCTTTCGCTTTAGCCATCACTTGTTTCCGCTCCTGATTGAAATTCTGGAGTTCTTTCTCGTAGTTGGCCAACGATGCCTGCAGCTGCTTCTCCTGCGTGTGTACTTTCTGACGCTTGGTTTCCCAGTACATTTTATCGCGAGCTATGTCCTGGAGGTATTTATCGGACATGACATAGTCCTTCCCTACCAAATCGGCAGCATAGGCTATCACATCTTCGGGTAAACCTATCTTACGGGCAATCTCTATGGCGAAACTGCTACCTGGATGGCCTATGCGCAACAAGAATAGCGGTTGCATCTGTGCGCGATCGTATAGCATCGCTCCATTCACTACACTCTCCGTTGAATCAGCAAAATGTTTGAGATTTTGGTAGTGGGTTGTGATGACGCCGTAAGTACCATTTTCCACAAAACGGTTAAGGATGGCTTCAGCCATAGCTCCACCTATTTGGGGTTCTGTACCGCCGCCGAACTCATCAATCAAGAGCAGCGAATGAGGTCCTGCATTTTTCATCATAGCCTTCATGCCGAGCAAATGACTGCTGTAAGTGGAGAGTTCGTTTTCAAGGTCTTGCTCATCGCCAATGCTGATGAAAATATCCTGGAAAATACCCATTACGGAATTTTCGCGCATAGGTACGGGCATACCGCATTGTAGCATATACTGCAACAAGCCGACAGTTTTCAAACAAACCGACTTACCGCCTGCATTAGGGCCTGAAATCAACAGAATATGTTGCTTGCCTTTGAGGGCAATATCGAGCGGCACTTGCTTACTGCCGTGGCGCTGCAAACTTTGCTGAAGCAGCGGATGAATGGCTTGCACCCAATCCATATAGGGATATTTGCGCACTTCGGGAATAACAGATTCAAACGTTTTTGAGAAGCTCGCCAAGGCGCGCAGGAAGTCGATATGAGCCAAGAAGTGCAGACTTTGCAACATGGCAGGCGCACAAGGACGAATGTTGTTGGTCAATTCCTGCAAAATTCGAATGACTTCGCGCTTCTCTTGCGATTTCAATTCGCGAATGCGATTGTTTGCATCTACAACTACAGATGGTTCTATGAAAACAGTCTTGCCCGTGGCACTCTCATCGTGTATGATACCCTTAATTTTTCGCTTAAGAGCCGGAGCTACAGGAATCACCAAACGCCCATCACGCAGTGTGGGCGCAACATCGCGGTCTATGTAGCCTTCGTTCTGTGCCTCCGTGATGAGGGTGCGCAAACTATGACTGATGCCGCGCGTTGTTACTTCTATCGAATGACGAGTTTGGAGTAATTCGGGAGAAGCCGTATCCTTGACTTTTCCATATTTGTTGAGCACTTCATCAATGCGCTTAACGATTTGCGGGAATGTCTCCACATTGGAAGCCATCTGAGTGAGTGCTGGGTATTCGGGTGTTTCGCCGTCGCCTTTTTTGCGAAAGAAATCAACTAAATCACTGACCGACTTGAGCGAACGTTTCAAATCGAAAAGCTCAAGTTCTTCCATGTGTGTGCGCTCCGGACGGATGCGCATCAAGGCCTGACGGACATCGAAAAAGTTTTCTTCGTAAACGTCGTCTTCCTCTTCAGAAAAACGTATGAAGTCGCGCACCTGTTCGAGCGCTTCTCTCACGTCTTCGTATCGGGACAGAAATTTGAGCTGACTATCTACCCATTCGGTGCCAAGCGTGGACATGCAACGCCCTTTAAGCAACGTCCGAATTTCGTCAAACCCGATTTTCTGTTCAAAATTTTCAGGGAAAATCATGCTTGTATTTATTTTTAGGCAAAGATACAAAATAGATACGAGATAAGGGAGAAGCAGAACGGATAGAAGCTCTCAGCAAATGACGCGCAAGGAGACGTTATTTAC
>CAUSYJ010000105.1:0-6189 GCA_963535845.1 uncultured Alloprevotella sp. | reverse complement strand
GATACATCTAATTTTCTGATAAAACAAATTTCCCAAGGAAAATATTTTAGTAGGGCAAGAAAAGGTTTGAGAAACGTATCGTCTTCTGCGTTTAGTCGATGAATTTATGAGAAGGAACTATGGACTGAATAGGAGATTTGTAGAACACAAAAAACTATCAACAGATAGGGATGGAACCTTCCGTTGATAGTTTTAGGATAATGATTCTTGTGTAAGAGTTGCTTAACGGCCTATGGAGAAATATTCAAAGCCAGCTGCTTGCATATCGGATGGGTCGTAAATATTACGGCCATCGAACACTACGGGGCGATTCATTGAGCGGCGAATAACTTCCCAAGACGGTAGGCGGAATTGTTTCCATTCGGTCAAGAGTAGAAGCGCATCACTACCTAAGGTGGCATCGTAAATATCCTGTGCGTAGTAGACACTATCGCCGATACGACGCCGACATTCGTTCATGGCAGCGGGATCATAAACGCGAACAGTGCATCCAGCTTTGAGGAGCTTCTTGATAGTGACGAGCGATGTAGCCTCTCGCATATCGTCGGTTTCAGCTTTGAAGGCTAAGCCCCAAAGAGTGATGGTCTTTCCCTGCAAATTGCCATTATAGTAGGCGTCTAACTTATTGAAAAGTACGTTCTTTTGAATTTCGTTAACCGCCTCTACAGCCTGCAACACCTTCATGGGATAACCTTTTTGCTCTGCTGTCTTGATGAGAGCCTTTACGTCCTTGGGGAAGCAAGAGCCACCGTAGCCGCATCCAGGGTAGAGAAATTTTGAGCCTATACGTGTGTCAGAGCCTATACCTTTTCTAACGGCGTTTACATCAGCTCCAACGAGTTCGCAGAGGTTGGCAATGTCGTTCATGAAAGAGATACGTGTGGCCAGCATAGAGTTGGCTGCATATTTTATCATTTCAGCACTGGGAATGTCTGTGAAAATCACGCGAAAGTTATTGAGGAGGAACGGCCGATAGAGTTTAGTCATCAGTTCGCGGGCGCGTTCGCTTTCCACACCTACAACTACGCGATCGGGCGACATGAAATCTTTAATAGCGCTTCCTTCTTTCAGGAATTCAGGATTACTAGCGACATCGAACTCTATATTCTTTTCGCGTTTGTCAAGCTCTTCTTGGATCGCCGCTTTTACGCGAGCTGCCGTTCCAACGGGGACGGTTGATTTTGTGACTACGACAAGATAATGGTTTATATATTGTCCCACTTCGTGCGCCACATTGAGTACGTAGCTAAGGTCGGCACTTCCGTCTTCGTCGGGAGGTGTTCCTACAGCACTAAATACTGCTTCTACATCGCTTATGCAATCACGCAACTGAGTGCTGAAGTGTAAGCGACCTTCTCTGTAGTTGCGAAGCACCATCTCGTCTAGACCTGGCTCGTAGATAGGGATGATTCCTTTTTTGAGTTGTTCAATCTTTTCTTGATTTATGTCAACGCAGGTCACCTCAACGCCCATTTCAGCGAAGCAAGCTCCACTTACCAGTCCGACATATCCTGTTCCGACAATGGCTATTTTCATTTTTCTTAGGATTAGTGAAAAGAAACTGTTGTAATGAAATTATGCGAATTCTCTCTTGAAAAGAAAAAATTCGCATAATGATAAAACATTTGTCTTGCAGTGAGCAAATGAGTTTATTTTTGAGCCGGAGCCTGCTGTGCAGGAGCAGCGGGAGCTGCACCTTTTTGTTGCGTAGGAAGTTCAGGCATATTAACCTTCATGTCGGTCACAACGGTGCTGGCACTAGATGCTTCAGGCTTTACATAGACTGTAGCAACGCTCAGAATAACGAGCAAAGCAGCCAAAGTCCAAGTGGCTCTTTCTACAAAGTCAGTTGTTTTGCGTACACCCATGATAGCGTTTGATGCAGAAAAGTTGGATGCCAAACCGCCACCCTTAGATTCCTGAATCAGTACGATGAACGTCAGCAGAATGGCTACAATCACAGCCAGAATGACGAATACTTGATACATTTTTATCTTATTTTTTATGTTTATTATTTGCGATAACTTTCTCTAAGAACCTAATTTGGTCTGCAAAGTAAGCATTTTTTTTCGGATAAACCAAGTTTAGCTTTCTGATAATTTCAATTGCCTTTTCAAACCGTCCTTGTTTGATATAGATACGTGCGAGTGTTTCCGTGAAAAAGTTCTCACTGATTCCTTCGTTTTCGTCGCTCTGTTCCTCAGGAAGTTCAGGCGTAAATTCGGGTTCTTCTTTCAGTTCGATGCGACCTGGTTTTGCAATGAAGTTTTCCACGAGCGTCTTGCTACGCTGATTCCGAGTCGAAGAAGGGAGAACGGTTCCTTCTTCTTCGGGTTCTGCATCGTCGAGTTGTAGAAGGAAAGCCGTATAATCCGTTGTTGCATCAGCAGCAGTAGGTTGTCGATGCGGTGTTTCAGTGTGTACGGGATCTTCTTGCAGATAGTTGTCGATGAGAGAATTAGCACGCTCGCTTCGATTATGTGGCGTTTGCACAGGCAGTGTGGACTGTTCAATCGGCGGTGTGTTTTTGATGTCAAACGGAGAGCCTTCGAAAAGATGAAAGAGAACACGGCGGTCGGGCAGAAATAGTGCTGCACGGCGTAGTTCCTCTCCAAAGCTGGGATCGTGAAGCAGAAAGAGATTCTGCAAGAACATAAGGCGCGCTGCTGCATAGTAGGGGTAGCGCCCTACAAGTTCACGAAGATTGTAGAGAGAATCTTTGTCGAGATGTTCTGGATGATCTATGTAGGCAGTAATTTCCATTCGTATTATAATAGATACAGCCAAATTACCAGTCGGCAACAGTGGCGTTAAATATCTGATCCGTCAGGTCGGCTATCATTTCCGTTACCAAACGTTCTTGAACGGTAGCCAACTGCTGTGAAGAATCGTATTGAGTAGTGGCAGAAAATTGTTTCTCCCAACTTTCGTTTGTTTTGTTGTTTTGGAAGCGGATATTAACCGTCATGCGCAGCTGAACTTGTGCCGCATAGCCATTGGCTGATACAGCTTTATTATATTGATCATATGCTGTTATTTCTCCCGAGATATGGAGGTCGCCTCCACGCTTAACGAGGCGCAGGCGAGTTTGATTGGCATAGATGTCCTGCAACTTATTGTTGAACATGCTTTCCATAGGCGCCCAACCGTAAGGTGCGCGATTCGGAATTTTATCTATTTGGATAGACTTGATTACATCGTAGTTGATGGACGTTCCAGTAAAATGGTATTTGATGCTACAAGCTGAAAGCGTGAACAGCATCATACATAGCAGAAGATCAGATAGATGTCGTTTAACTTTCCAAACCATAATCTTTTATTTTACGATAGAGCGTACGTTCAGAAATTCCCAGTTGGTCAGCTGCCAACTTACGGTGGCCGCCGCTACGTTCCAGTGCTTTTTGAATCGAAAGCTTTTCTTGGTCTTCAAGCGAGAGGAGCTGTTGTGTTTCATTATCGTTCACTTCTTCCGCATCATCAAAATAGGAGGGCGCAACCTTCATCGGCTGATCGTTTTTACGATACAACATAATGTCACTACTCTCTGATGGTACAGCTTCCTGATGGCCATGAACCTTTCCTTGCAAGAGATTCTCATTGACCACCTTTTTCAATTCTGTCACATCGCGTCGAAGGTCGAAAAGTATCTGATACAAGATTTCTAGTTCGTTTTCAAAACTACGTTCTGCCTTTTTCTTTTCAACAATGGCCAACTGATTATGCTTTAGCTCTTCAGGTAGATAAGTACTTAAAATTTCTGGTGTTATCTCCCTTGCTTCTGCCGTTACAGACATGTTCTCGGCAATGTTTTTTAGTTGCCGCACGTTTCCAGGCCATGAGTAGGCTTTTATCATATTGCGTGCTTCTTCTGTTAGGCGGATGGGCGGCATTTTGTATTTCTCGCTCATCTCCAGGGCAAATTTGCGGAAAAGTAGTACCACATCTTCTCCACGCTCGCGCAGAGGGGGAATAGCAATGGATACACTATTGAGGCGATAGTACAAATCTTCACGGAATTTTCCTTCTCCTATCGCTCTCTCCATATTAACATTGGTAGCAGCAACAATGCGCACATCTGTTTTTCTCACTTCGCTGGCTCCCACGGGAATATATTCGCCGGTCTCCAATACACGCAGAAGGCGTGCTTGGGTCTGCAAGGGTAGTTCGCCCACTTCATCAAAGAAGAGAGTGCCACCATTGGCCACACTGAAATATCCCTCACGCTTCTCGATAGCTCCCGTAAAAGCTCCTTTTTCATGTCCGAAGAGTTCGGAGTCAATAGTACCTTCAGGGATTGCTCCACAGTTTACAGCAAAATATTTCTTTGTCTTGCGTGTACTATGGTCGTGAATGATGCGAGGAAAAACCTCCTTACCCACACCATTCTCGCCTTGGATGAGGACTGAGAGATCGACAGGGGCAATCTTGAGCGCCACATCAATAGCTCTATTCAAGCCTTCGTCGTTGCCCACGATGTTATAGCGCTGCTTGATTTTTTGGAGTTGACCTTCGTTCATGTTTGTTGAAAATTGGAGTACAAAGTTAAGCAATAATCAATAAATCTATCATTTCCTTCTGCTGAATTTTGAGTAGGTAGTGAATTTCCCTGAAAGCTTCTTTTTCTTACTTGTGTTCCTTTGTTTTGGAAAATAAAGTAAGGAAGCGAGTGCTTGTTCGTTGAAAGATATATAATTTTGCAACGAACATCAAGAATAAAAAGATGAAGATAAACAAAAACAGAACAAATAGCTGTAAGGGGGCAAGCGACCTCCTTTCTGCTGTCTTTTGTCTTTGCTTGCTCCTCTCGTTCTTTTCCGCCTGCGGGAAAGGAGAGAAAAATACGGCAGAAGAGAAAGTGTCAGACACAGTAAAAGTAGATACAACGGCTCTTCTTGTGCATCAGATTAGCAATTGTGCGCGGCTTTACACTACAGAATACCAATATCATAAGATAATAACTTATAGCGATGATCCCCAAATAGTAGGAAATTTGGGTTCGACAAGTTTTTCGATACCTACTCGTTTGGGCGAACGCAAGATAGCTATACCTATAGATGTATCTGTGAAAGGTTATGTCGACTTTGCTTCATTCAGTCGAGCCAATATTGAGCGTTCCGATTCGGGTATTGTTGTAGTGCTTCCCGACCCTCAAATTATTGTCACAGCCTCCAAAATAGATCACGCAGCAGTTCGACAATATATTGATCCTCTCCGCTCCCGCTTTTCGGACCAAGAGATGATGAACTTTGCTCGTCAAGGAGAGGACAGCATTATTAGCCACATGGACAAATCCGCCATTCTTACTTCGGCGCAGACTGGAGCGGCCCGTGTCTTGCTTCCTATGCTCCACCGAATGGGCTATTCGGAGCACAATGCCACCATTTCTTTCCGCCGCGACCTCACGCCTGAGTCACTACAAAAGAACATTACCATCCAACGTTTGCAATAATCCGCTATGAATGAACTTGATAATCGTCCGCAAGCATCTGGCTTCGGCAAGATATGCAAAAAGGTTTGGGACAAATTTGCCTATTTTTTGCAGTTTATAGTCTACACAATGATAAAAGGCTGGCAAATATGGCTCATTATGATTTGCCTCGTAGTAGCCGCTATAGTTTTCCGTCAATGCCGCGATGAAAAAAATAGTGGTAATAAGTTGGCCAGTCTCCGCATGGAGAAATCGACAACAATAGATGTGACACCTGAAGAGATTCGAGCTATTCGCAATATCGGGCAATGGGAATTTCTTTCTATTGAAACTGAGGAAATGGCCGAACTCTACAAAAAGAACGCACTTTCAGTATCTCAGTTGTCTGCCATCTATAGTGGTACGCTCCGTTTAGGCGTAGATATGTCGAAAGCTCCCGAGCAATGGTTTACGGCCAAAGGAGATACAGCTGTTCTCAACTTGCCTGCCGTGGGACTTCTCGACAATCATTTTATTGATGAGGCTCGCACGCGCACATTCTACGAGTCGGGAACATGGACAGCCGCAGAGCGCGAAAGTCTCTACCAGAAAGCAAAGAATCAGATGATGAAACGCTGCCTTACAAAGGCTAATTTGCTGGCTGCTCGCCGAAACTCCACAGCACATTTCAATCAAATGTTTTTCAACTTCGGCTTTAAATTCGTCATTATTAATTATGGTGTGCGCTCCAACTAAAAAGTAGAATCGGAGCTGTTCCATTT
>CAUSYJ010000104.1:0-6365 GCA_963535845.1 uncultured Alloprevotella sp. | reverse complement strand
GCAGCGTCAGATGTGTATAAGAGACAGCCATATTGCAGCTTGTAGTTCTTCTCTTTGCTTTGTATTTGCCATTATGAATTGTTAATAGGTGTTTTTAGTTTTCTTTGCAAATATACAATTTTTTAGATGAATCATATATTCTCTTTTTATCACTCCTGAGTTTCTATTCAGCTTCGTATTTCTCGATGGCTTCAATCGTTTTTTTATAGCCAAGGCGGATGAGGCGTTCGGATTTTTGGAAGTCGAACGTGTTGTAGCGCGCCATGGGGATATTGATAAGAATATCGGGCGGCGTTATCTGCAAGGCCATGAGAGCATTGCGATTGATCATGATGGACATGGTGCGGGAAATGAGCGTGACGTAGTTGTCGCCCGAGGAGGAGTCTTGCGGAAGGAAATGGTTGAGAAGAGAGCGCGGACTGAAGTTAGCGTTGTCGTGCTTCTTTGCCATTCGGCGGAGTTGAGCCTGCCCTTCATAGTCGTGCCCACTCACATTGACGGCAACGAGCAGGTGTTTTTTGTTGCGCTTCACTCGGTTGAGCGGAAGCGGATTGGTGATGCCGCCATCAATGAGGAGGCGGTGCCCCATTTCAACGGGGCGGAAAAAGGTGGGGATAGATATGGAGGCGCGAATGGCCTGGAAGAGACTACCGTGGGAGAAGATAACTTCCCGCCCGCTGTTGTAGTCGGTGGCTATGGCGCGGAAGGGGATGGGGAGCGTTTCGATGGTGCTGTCGGGGACAAACTGCTTGATGGCGTCGATGATGCGGTCGCCTTTGACAATGTGGTTGATACCAAGTGAGAAATCCGTGAGAGAGAAGATTTTCCTGCGGTCGATGGTGCGCATCCATTTGCGGTATTCTGCCAAATGCCCCGTAGCATAAATGCCGCCAATCAGTGCTCCCATGGATGCGCCAGCGACGGAATGGATGCAATAGCCGCGTTCTTCCAGTGCCAGAATGGCTCCGATGTGTGCCAATCCGCGTGCGCCGCCGCTGGAGAGAACTAAATCGACGTCCTTGTTGGGCGTCGGCGTGAAAATGTTGAAGAGTTTATGGATGTTGGGTGTTTCCATCTAAAGTGAGATTGTGTGTATGCTTGCAAATGTAGAGATTTATTGAGGATAGATTTCGGTGGAGGAGTCGTTTTTTTCTGTAAATCCGTGCGCGCTATTGTATTTTGCCGTATTTTCGCACAAAATACAAGTACAAAAAATAAGGATTATGCAGGAGTTAAAGGATAGGATTATGCGCGATGGGCGTTGCCTGGAAGGGGGCATACTGAAAGTGGATAACTTTATCAATCATCAGATGGATCCCATGCTGATGAAGGCGTGCGCAATAGAATTTGTACGCTTGTTTGCCAACGAAAAGTTTAACAAGATTGTGACGATTGAGGCCAGCGGTATTGCGCCCGCAATATTGGTGGGGTCGTTGCTCAATCTGCCTGTGGTGTTTGCCAAAAAGAAGGTGCCGAGCACGATGGAGAACTTCTTGATGACGGAGGTGTTCTCCTTCACCAAGCGGCGTTCTTATGAAATTGTGGTGGATAAGCGTTTTCTTGGTCCTAACGACCGTGTGCTTTTCATTGACGACTTTTTGGCCAACGGCAATGCGGCAAAAGGTGTGCTCGACCTTGTTCATCAGTCGGGGGCTTCACTGGCTGGTATGGGTTTTATCAT
Organism: uncultured Alloprevotella sp.; assembly: GCA_963535845.1. Classification (GTDB taxonomy): domain Bacteria; phylum Bacteroidota; class Bacteroidia; order Bacteroidales; family Bacteroidaceae; genus Alloprevotella. Next base: position 4,684 of record CAUSYJ010000104.1, on the reverse strand, counting down.
TGAGAAAGCTTTCCAGCAGGGTGGTGAAGAACTGCGCCGACAAGGTATCCATGTAGAGAGCCTTGCTATTGTGGAAAGTCTCGATAATTGTGAGATAAAACTTAGGTGAACCGGGTGTTTAATGTGCTAATGAGACAATGTGCTAATGTGACGCGAGCAAGCTCGCTAATGTGCTAATGTGGGTTACACCGTGTGTCCCGTTAGGTCATTAGCACATTGTCTCATTAGCACATTAGCACATTCAAGCGACTTTGTCGCCCTGCATTAGCACATTTAAGGCGACTTTGTCGCCCCACATTAGCACATTAGCACATTAAGAGAGCTATTCCACTCCCATGGCGCGTTTTACGAAGTCCATTTCCATAGCCGTAACAGTGCCGGGCTGAACATCGTACCAACCAGCGTTTGCGCTAAACTGCTTATCGCCGAGTTCTGTTTCGTCCTTGAAGAAATAGAAAGAGAGAGCTTTCGTGCGGTTCTTTTCAACGTCGAAGATCTGCTTCACATAGTAATGCGTCATTCCCTCCACTTTCAAGTCGGGACAGAGCTTAGCGATGCGGAGAGCCTCCTGCTGACCTTCGGCCGTCTTTGTCAGAACGCGCTTTTCCCAAATGGTGTAAGGGTTCTTGTCTGAATTAGCCAAAACGGGGTTTATGTAGAACACAACTGCGGGCGTTTCGCAAACATAGTCGAACGTATTGGTGGCAGCTTGAATGGTATCTTGCGGATTTTTACCAATTTCCTGAGCCATCATCCCCATTGGGATGAGCATCATCAGCGCGAACAGAATTTTTTTCATTAGAATAATTTCTCTATTTAGTTATAATTGGCCGCGAAGATAACCATATTCGTCAGACACTCAAAAGTTTTCAGTTTTTTTAAGCAGGGGGACAGAAGTATTATGAGTTATTTCTGGCTGGTGTGTTCTTTTATTTCGGCTATTAAGGAATAAACTTGTTCGACGCTTTCCAGATTGTAAGAATGTGTGTTCTTGCATCTGTTTTCTACGATATCGGCAAATGTTTTAATCTCGGAGAAGAAGCCTTGCGCAACGAGCTGATTATTGCCTACGGTTGGAACAAAGGCATTCCTTCCGTAAAGATTGACGAGCGCCGAATTATTTCGGAATACTTTTTCCAACGGAATTCCTAATACGGCAGAGTGTCTTGGAGAGAAATCAAGTCTTTCCATTTTATCCAAGATATACAGTCCTTTATCCGTGCTGATACTTAGCTGCTCTTGTGCTTCCTGCCAGGAATAATCTGTTGAAAGTTCCAACATTCCTGTAAGTTCTTTGTGTTCTAATATGAGGAATAAAGTTTGTCCGCCATCTTTACTGTTGATTATGTCTGCCACTTTAATCTTTGCTTGACCAAAGAGCGAGACGACATAGTCAAGGGGATGAATGAAAAGATCGAGTAAGGCATCGCCTTCTGGATATAGTCCCGTTAGATAACGATAATGATAATGTCGTTTGTTTTCGCCTTTCAGCCTCTTTTGCAAAATCTGGGTGGCGGGGGCAAAGCGTCTTTGTAGTCCTACAATTGTGTGTTGTGAATTGTTGTTTTTGATAGTATCTATTAAAACCTTTAGTTCTCTTTCGTCTCTACAAGGCGGTTTCTCTATGAATAAAGATTTTCCGGATTTGATGACTTCACTTGCTATCTGAAAATGCGACTGTGGATGGGCGGCTACAAAAACTCCAGCAATGCTTTCGTCATGCAAGATTTCTTGTAGTGATGTAGTTCCCTTTATGTCCTTGTACTTTTGAGAAATCAGTGCAGCTTTTCTCTCCGAAGTGCAACAGATGTATTTTAGTGGTAGCTGAAGATACTGTATGACTGGCAATAAATTGCTGACACAATGATTGCCAAAACCTATAAGTGCGTACTGCCGAGTATAGATCTCATTAAGCTCCCTCATGCTGTGTATGTTCTTATATCTGCCGATGATATTATCTAAAAATCTCATACTCGTTTATGATATTATTTTTTTGAGATGTTCTTTGTAAGTAGTATGTTTGTTATCCGTCCAATGATATTTTCCGTAAAACAATTCTATTAGCCGTTTGGGCAGGAATCTTTCCAGATTTCTCAATAGGATTATATCGTATTTCCGATGATAGTTTATCCAGCATTGGTTACATTCTTTGGAGTGTTCGCATTGGATTTTGCAGGTTTTTCGTGAATTAAATATTTCGTCAAGTGTATTTTCGTGAATGTTTCCCAAAATTACATCTAAGTTTTGGCATAAAGGGACATTTCCATTCGAATGAATAACCAACTCGCTAAAAATACTATGACATCGAAGTTTTAGCTTATTGTTCTTCCATTCGTCATACAAGGCAACAAAGTCGAAGTTCTCCTCTGTTTGATGTATGGAGGCTGGTATTTGGTTGATGAAGTTCTTATCTTTGGATTCCATCAGCCCTTTTGTTGTGTCGAAAAAAGAGATCGTGTTGTAAATGCCAATGCGTACATCGATATCATATTTTCGGGCAATGTTTATAACATGCTCCATATCTGTGAACGAATTCCATGGAGAAAGGCAGAACATCAAGGACATAGGCACTATGTCTTTACACGCTTCAATGACTTCAATAACTTTGTCATATCCATCGCGTCCACGCATGTGTTTATAGGTTTCTCTGTTGCCGTCAAGCGATATGTAGAGATGTTTGGGGTGATGATTTTTCACAGCAGCAATCACTTTGTTTGCTGCAAGGCAATTGGATAATAATGTATAGTTGGGATGATGTGTGTCAAACCAACTCAAGATTTTGTCTGCTTCAGGGTGAAGAATAAATTCGCCGCCTTCTAAACCAACTACGGTGCGTTTTGTGACGCACTTGCTGTTCATGATATTGATTATATCGTTTAAACTTAGATTCTCAATGGGTTTCTTCCAAATGGAACAGTGTTGACAACGAGACTGGCAAGTTGTTGTGGAGTATATCATTAGCGAGCTAAGCTCTTTGTGCTGTTTGCGCACTACATTGTTGATAAAAACTATTCCGTTATGGAGATAATCGTAAATACTATACATGCTTTTTTCGGTTTATCATTTATTTAGTAAGAGCCGAAAAGAGGAGAAAGACTGCAATAAAATTGTAAGATTTTTTAAGCATTCAGAAGAGAAACTGTTTTAATTGAATTGTTGGGAAATTGCAGAATAAAAATTGTGGTGTTTTATCATCTTGAGAGGTTTATCGATAATAGAGAATAAGATGTTGAGAAATATTTTTTATTCGCTTTATTTGACAAGTGGTTTCTGCGTTTTAGAAGAGAATGTTATAAAGGGTTAATGAAAAACGTGTATTCAGACAGACTAACGGGGTGATTTTAGCGATGCATCACTCAATGGCTGGATGAAAAAGGAGGCGGAAGAGCCAATTTTGCATGAAATCAGTGTTTGGAACGTACTGAAAAGGTGTTTTTTCCTTATTCTGTCAGCTGACACAATAAAGATGTCAGCTGACAGCCTTATTGTGTTTGTGATTTTCCTTATTGTATTTCAAATTTGTCGGCGAGGAATTTAAATTTGCCCTATAGAAAATAAAATTTGGCCTATAGAAAATGAAAATAGGCTTATTTTCGTAATATAAAAAATAGGTGTTTTTGTCAATCCCAAGTAAAGATTTTGATTTTGAAGCCATTCTCGACCTTGTAGACTGAGAACTATTTTGACAAAAATAGAGGACTACTTAATTTGCTCCTTTTTCTTGTATTTTTGAAAGCGAAACGAGAGTGTGGCTCTTCTAAAAACTATTGTTTCATAGCTTTTAGCGAGCCACACTAAAAGAGAGTTTTACCTACCAGGTAAGTCGCAACCCGAAAGGTACTGTTATGAAGAATGGGTGCTCTGTTCGGTAAGTCTCTATGCCGCTGCCGTTTCTAAAATAATAGAACATGTTGGGTTCTAAATACAAGCTGAACGGTTTGAATATTTTGTATTGCACGCCAAAGCCTAAGTTTGCAGACCATTGAGAACGAGGCTTGATTCCCTTTTTTAGAGTAAATGAAGAATCAGCCGTTACGATATATTTCTTGTCAAGCGAACTGTTGATGGGCATTTCAAATGTTACGCCTCCTGTTGTATATGCACAGAAGCGTCCCTTGTTCCATATGCGGTAGGTCAATCGCAAAGGTACGCCCAAGTAGTCAATCTTTTGGGTTTTTACTAATTTCGCTTTGTTGTATTCACTTTCAAAATCAGATTTTAGTTTGGTGTAGGTAATACCCGTTCCGAAAGTCCAACGAGAGCTTAGCTGTTTGCTGAGTGAGATACTAAAGGTCTTGGGGCGATAATGGTGTACTTTCTCTCCTAAAGATGCTTTTCCGCTTGTTTTATTGTTCTGAACAATCCAAGACATCTTTGCTCTCTCAATAGAGTCCATCAAGGCAGAGTTTCGAGTTAAGTAGTTTTCAAGATCATCCCATGTGTATAGTCTTCTTGTTGCACCACCGTTGGCATAGTCCACTACTGACAGATAACCCAGATTTGACATGCTTCCATTGGCACCTGTATTTGAAGAAAAACCAAAGTTGAAAGTCCATGGGCTTTTCTTCTTGTGGTTGATATTGAGGTTTGTATTCCTATTCAATGCCATGGTCTTATTTGCAGGAATCTGTGGAATACGGTAGAGCGTATCCTTAATTGTAACACTCTTAGCTAAATACTGATG
>CAUSYJ010000103.1:0-6460 GCA_963535845.1 uncultured Alloprevotella sp. | reverse complement strand
CATGCGTAACCGCGGGTGATACCCGAGCGGAGCGAGGGGGAACCCGTGGAAAAGTGGACAGTACCAACCTCCGACGCCGGCGGTGTCGCACTGAAAGCGTCGAGGAAGAAACTCGGATAGGCAGCAGTGGATGCTGTACGACACCGCCGGTGTCGGAGTATAGCTTCAGCCCCTCCCCACGGGTTCACCCTTCGGGCATCACCCGCGGTTAAGCATAGGGTGTCCCCGCCGGGGACAGTGGATGAGCGCGCAAGAGGATATTCCGCTCACCTCCACCCGCGCGAATCGTATCTGGTCTTGTAGATACTCTCACTCACTGCATCGCCTACCACCGTCACCACATACCGTGTATGGTCTTGCGGATACTCTCACTCTCATATCATCTAACTCCGTCCCCGTATATCGTGTATGGTCTTATAGACATTCTCACTCTCTACATCGCCTAACCCTGGCCCCGCATACCGTATATGGTCTTGCGGAGACTATCACTCACTGCACGACTTTCGCATCCACCTCCACACAGAGCCGCCTCCGGAGGAGGCGCACCATGCGTAACCGCGGGTGATACCCGAGCGGAGCGAGGGGGAACCCGTGGAAAGATGACAGCTCTCACTTCCGACGCCGGCGGCGGCGTACTGAAAGCGTCGAGGAAGTATCATTCATCTCTCCACCAAGGAAAAAACTCATTTTTGTTGTCACGTTGTCACGGAAGCACTCAACAAGGTGACAAACAGACGCTTATAGGCGTGACAACAAGGTGACAATAAAATTTTACCGTCACACTGTTGTCACGCATTTAATACATACATTTTCAGTGAGTTATACCCAAAGTGTGACAACGTGACGACGTGACAACAAAAATAAAACACAGGGAGGAAGAGACGACATACGCCTTTTTCGGATTGTTTTATAGTGCGCTTCAATACAATAAGGGTGTGAGCTGACAGAATAAGGATGTCAGCTGACAGGCTTATTGTATCTGAAAACGCAATAAGGATATTAGCGGACAACTATAATGATTATTGAGAACACAAGAAGGAAAAACGCTATTCTCTCTTGAGTATCCAGCAATGGTTTAATGATAAAAAGAAAGAAAAAACCTTCAACCGTGAGTGGCTGAAGGCGATTAAGGCGTCATAATATTGTCTGCTTTAACTTAAAGATGTAGCGTTTTCTTACGTCCTTCTATATAAAGGCCTTTTTGAGGATGCTGAACGCGACGGCCTGCGAGGTCGTAAATCGTATTGCGCTCAGAGTTGTCTACAGAAGGAGTGTTGATGGCTGTAGTATTATTGTCTACTTGCTCGATGACCCACGCTGCGCCTTGTGGGCGAATGGGCTGCGGCTTATGCTCCAAAACCGAACCCGCACCAATGATACCTGGCAGGGCAGTGGAGGTTTGTGGGACGGGATAGAAATTGTGGCCGCCCATGCTGATTTGATAATCCTGTGTAGCGAGGTTGAAAGTGAACGTAACACCGGAACGCCCTGGAGCCATACGCACAGCATAGCCTATCTTTCCGAGATTCGTGGCGGAAGCAGAGAGCAACCAGCGGCCAGTCGTGACATTCTGCAAACGAACTGTTTGGCTGTAGTCGGCATTGATTGTAGACGAAACAATTTGCCATTTAGTGCCTACTGTGTCGGTCGGCAGAAAGGAATAGCGCAGGTAAGCATCCGTGTTGAGGTCGGCCAATACCAATCCGCTAAAAGCCTCAACATTGTTGTGTATTCTGTATTGCTGTCCCTCTTCCAGATAACCGAAAGAAGCCCACAAAGCATTGACAGCATCGGAGAGACGCTTGCTGAGAGCCGTCACGTCGGTGTTGCCGTGTGCCAATTCGCTCTCCACATTTGCAATGCCAGCAGCCAGTGCAGCCTTGGCGGCTGCACTGAACTTTCCGGTTTCTTTCTTTGCTGCATAAGTCTGCACTTTGTTGAGCAGGCTGGAAGCATCGGAGAGGGCATCCGTCAGGGCTTCCATACCCTGAACAGCGTCCACTGCCACAAACTTCCACAAACCACCATTGCCCGAAGCGGCATCCGTCCAGAGATTAACGGCTAAACCTTGCCCCGGCATACTGGCATTGAGATACCATCCGCCCACTTGGTCGGAACTGATGGTGTAGTAATAGCTATTGCCATCTTTACCGTAACCTGCTTTGCCCAGTTCGAAGCAATAGTGCTTTGCATTGGTGTCGTAGTCCCAACGTCCCGTGTTGCTCTGCTGCGTTGGGTTCTGTTTCAAACTACCTTTTGGGAAAGCCTTGCAAACCAAAGCGTATTTACCAGGGGCTGTAGGACTCTGCTCGAAAGCCCAAAGCTGATAATCGTAGTTGGCATCTCCTTTAGCAGCCGTTGGGGCTGTCCAAAGACGATTTGCCTGCGCGCCTTTTGCTGCATAGGTTGAGATGAGCGAAGACCCACTGCTGAGTAGCTCTATGCTGCGCCCCTGACGAGAAGCATCCGTGGCGCGCGTCTGCAACTGGTAGTAGTGGTGCACGGTATCGTTCGAGACACGCGGCAGCACCATATCCGTGGCAGAAGCCGTAGTGAGATCGCGGCGGCAGTAGGTGAATCCTGCTAAGTTCAAATAGGTTGTGTCGGCCTGGATGCGACGTACAAAATTATTGTAGTTCTTTGCGCTCGGCTCTGTCCAACCTGCTTCGGCAATCGCCAGCAAACGCGGCAGAGCGAGATATTCGAGATAGTCGTTTGTACCAACGTGTTCTGTCCAGAACGAACCTTGCACACCAGTGTAGTACTTGCGCTGAGCAGCGGTAAGACTATTGGGCGCAGCTTCGGCATTGTAGGTAGCAGCCAGATTGTCGGACCCATCGCCCGCACCGCTGGGCTCATCTGGAGCTTTGCTCTGCTTACGATTGATATAATAAGGGCCGTAGAAAGTCACGATATTGTTAAGTCTCATATTGGCAGCCTGAATGGCAGAAGCCGCAGCGGGATGCCAGCACATAACAGTGACCTCGGCAGCTTTGATGCTATCGAGCTCAGAATCTTTGGCTGTGATGGCTTCATTCCACACCGCTGTTTTATGTCCGTGCTGCTTGATAAAATCGGCCATCTCCTTGATGAAACGACTCTGCAACCAACGATAGCTCTTGAGACCCTCACGCTGATACAAAGCCTTGCACTCGGCATTCTGTTCCCAAGCGTTGGTGGGACATTCATCGCCACCAATAGAAACCATCTCGAAGGGGAAGAGGTCCATCACTTCTTTCATAACGTCCTTGGCGAACTGAACAGCTTTGGGATTGGCCACGTTGAGAATGTCTGTATAAACACCACCTTGGAGAGGAATCTTGTGTTCTCCATCGGGCCAGCAGCTAAATTCGGGATAGGCAGCCAATGCCGAAACAATATGACCGGGCATATCAACCTCTGGGAGAATTTCTATATGGCGTGCTTTGGCATAAGCCACTACCTCGCGCACTTGTTCCTGGGTGTAGAAGAAGGGGCCGTCCTGCTTATTCGTCCAATAAGGGCCGTGCTTCAAATCAGTGAGATAGGAGTTTTCACGCGTGGCACCAATGGTGGTGAGTTTGGGATATTTCTTGATTTCCAAACGCCAACCTTGGTCGTCCGTGATGTGCCAATGGAAGCGATTGAGCTTATAGTCGGCCATCACGTTGAGTATTTTCTTAATCTCATCAACATCGAAAAAATGACGAGAAACGTCGAGCATAAAACCGCGATAGCCAAAACGAGGACTATCCGTGATGCTGACAACGGGGAGAGGCAGAGCGGTCAGATTGGCATCGGCTACACCTGCACGAACCGAAGCGGGCATAAGTTTCTTCAACGTGGTCAGGCCATAGAAGAAACCTGCGGTTGTGTTGCTCTGAAGTTTCACCCTGCTGGTTGTGATGTCGAGTTTGTAGCCTTCGGGATCGAGTGTGCCCGCATAGCGCGACAGCACAATTTGCGCGCCAGAGGTTTTGGTAGTGGTCTTCACCTTCAGCCCCGACTTGCCGTTAAGAAATTCAACAAAATTAGTAGCTTCGGCTTTAATGCTATCGGGCAAACCTGCCACGCAAACGCGGAAGTCGGTGGGAAGCGACAGTGTCCCAGTGCCCACCGTCATCTGCTTAGGCTTCGGCGTCAGGTTGACAAAATTTTCTGCACCTGCGCCAAAGGGGCACAATAGCATCAGTGCGAAAAATAACAATAGAATACGTTTCATGAAAAATATAGTTTAGGTATTATTTCCCCGCAAAGTTAAATCTTTTCACAAACCATACAAAGCAAAGTGACACGAAACGCCTACAGATAAAAAGAAAAGGGAACTTCCGTGGATAGAATCCTACAGGAAATTCCCTTTATAAAGGTGCTCAAAAGAGCAAAAGTTCAAAGATTAGTCTTCAATGAGATCCTTACCCGTCATCTCTGCGGGTTGTTCAAGACCCATGATATGGAGAATGCTCGGAGCCACATCGGCCAAAACGCCATTGGTGACTTTAGCATGCTGATTCTTCGTGACATAAATGAAAGGTACGGGATTGAGAGAGTGTGCCGTGTTCGGAGTGCCGTCATCGTTGATGGCATGATCTGCATTACCGTGGTCGGCAATGATAATAGTCTCGTAGTCGGTGGCGTTGGCAGCTTCCACCACTTCTTTCACGCAAGCATCAACAGCCTTAACGGCTTTCTCAATAGCTTCATAAACACCAGTATGTCCCACCATGTCGCCATTGGCGAAGTTTACCACGATGAAGTCGTACTTGTTTTCTTTAATTGCAGCAACGAGTTTATCTTTCACTTCATAGGCGCTCATCTCCGGTTTGAGGTCGTAAGTGGCCACTTTGGGAGAGGGAACGAGGATGCGGTCTTCACCATCGAACGGCGTTTCGCGTCCACCATTGAAGAAGAACGTCACGTGGGCGTACTTCTCAGTCTCTGCCGTATGGAGCTGCTTGAGTCCTTTCGCACTGAGGTATTCGCCGAGCGTATTAGCCACATTCTCTTTGGGGAAGATAATATGCACGTTTTTGAAACTTGCATCATAGGGAGTCATACAATAGAACTGCAAACCAGGAATTGTCTTCATTCCTGCTTCAGCAATATCCTCTTGCGTGAGAACCTGCGTGAGCTCCTTAGCGCGATCGTTGCGGTAGTTGAAGAAAATGACAACATCACCTTCTTTTATACGGCCGTCGACATTGGCATTAACGAGCGGCTCCATAAATTCGTCGGTGTCTTTGAAATCTTCGGTATCGCGAGCGTAGCAATCCTCAACGGCTTTCACCATATCGGTTTCCTTGCGCCCCACTCCATTAACGAGCTGATCGTAAGCCACCTTCACACGATCCCAACGCTTGTCGCGATCCATCGCATAGAAACGGCCGATGATGCTAGCCACATGTGCACCTGTTTTCTCACACTCCTTGGTGAGCGCATCGATATATGTCACACCGCTCTTTGGGTCGGTATCACGGCCGTCCATGAAGCAGTGAACATAAGTCTTATCAGCAACACCATATTCTTTTGAAATCTCAACGAGTTTGAAAAGATGGTTGAGAGAAGAGTGAACGCCACCGGTGGATGTTAGGCCCATGATGTGGAGTCCGCAACCTTTCTCCTTCGCGTAAGAGTAGGCGCGAACGATTTCCGCGTTCTGCATGATAGAATTGTCGGCAATGGCGCGGTTGATCTTAACGAGATCTTGGAATACAATACGTCCAGCACCGATATTGAGGTGCCCCACCTCGCTGTTGCCCATCTGGCCATCGGGCAAACCTACATTCTCTCCACTGGCGAGCAATTCGCTGTGGGGATAGTGGGCGTTCAAACTGTCGAGAAACGGCGTCGGGGTTTGAAAAATAACGTCGCCTTTGTCGTGGTGACCAATGCCCCAGCCGTCGAGAATCATCAAAAGAGCTTTTTTTGCCATAATGATATCTTATATTTTTAAGTTGTTGTTTTCTGAACAGCAAAAGTACTTCATTCTGAATGGACTACCAATTAAATAATATGGAAAGTTGCGGCTTACCACGTTTTTAATCTTCGTGAAGCAGATTTGACAAGGCGTGTTTACAACCGCACCAAGCCGAAGCAAGCCAAGCGAGCGCGATAACATAATAGAGCGGATGGGCACACACGGGAAGCAATAGGGCAAAAACTGCCAACTGAAGATTGAGAAGGTGGAGCATTTGTTTCACACTGATATCTTCTTCGAGTGCCCAACTGTAGAGAGCGATCAAAAACTCTACACTTCTAACAACAAGCGATTTTCCTAAATTTGTTTGTGAGGCGTTCAAAGCCATTTCCTTTTTGCTCATAACGAATACTGTGTTATTGTTTTCTGCTGCAAAGGAACAATTAAATCGTGACAGCCTGTGACACTCCAGAATTTAGAATGTTAAAAGTTGGAAGTTTTTTTTGAAGAAGGAGTCGGAGTTGGACTTCTCCCCTCTTATTGGGAAGATTTCACTCCCTCTTCTAC
>CAUSYJ010000102.1:0-6473 GCA_963535845.1 uncultured Alloprevotella sp. | reverse complement strand
AACCAGTCTTTAGGCACTTATGATAAATTCCTCATCCGCGCTTTCATTCACTATTAATTTTACATAAGGCTCAAAAGAGAGTCTTTCTACAGATAAAAGAAATCCCAGCAACACTTTCAAGTTGCTGGGATTTTTTGGATAGTTAGAAAGGCTTAGTACAATCTGTCTGCGGGAGTAAGAATATTATGGAATAGAGCATTATCGAATGAATAAATACAAGCATATAGAAAAGAGACTTTCTCCCGCTATTTGTACCCTTTGTTCTGTGTCAATTTTCCGTTAAGGTCGAGCACGTTTTGAGGGATGGGGAAGACAGTGAGATAGGCATTGGTATCGAACTCGCCAAAGCGTACGAGATCGTTGCGGCGCCAACCTTCCCACATGAGTTCGAGAAGTCGCTCAGCGAGCAGGTTTGTCAGCGTACACGAGCGAGGGGGCATTCCAGCGCGGGCGCGGACGGCATCAAAGGGGGCTGAGCCATCATCGCCATTGCGCACAAGGGCTTCGGCCTGCATGAGTAGCACGTCGGCATAACGATAGAGCACAATGTCGTTATTCTGTAATCTCCCATCGGAATAAGCCTGGCGATCCACTTCATATTTCTTCATGCGCGCACCCGCTGTTTGTTCGTAGGGCGATCCGGTGAGGCTCTGCAACACTTCGAGCGGTTTGTAAACGAGCGGCTCGCCATTGTCGAGCATCACCACCTTCCCATCCACACTGACCGTATCGGCAAAGAAATCCATCGCCCAACGCGTGTCGAGATTCTCCGTACCGTAGCCGAAAGCACGAACGGTGGAGAGAGTGGCCGATGTGCCGTTTTCAGAATCCATACCAAGAGCCGAACCATGGGCATAGTGCCGACTGCGGAAGAGATAAAGAAACTGATTGGCATAAAGAAGCTTATCCATCGGGATGACGAAGATGTTTTCCACTGAAGTTTCGTTCTGAACGGAAAAATTCTTCGCGGGATTGGCTTCAAGGCTATAACCTGCCGCTGTGAGTTTTTTGCAATAAGCTATAGTAGCCTGCCAAGCATTCAGCTTCTGCCCATCAACCTGGAAGAACAAACTGCTCCCCGAAGGGCGGTAAGCATCCGTCCAATCGTTGTCGGCATACACTTCTGCATTGAGATAGAGTTTGGCTAAAAGAAACCACACCACAGGTTTTGTCACTCGCCCATAATATGCTCCCACATAGTTGCTCCGCTCCATAGAGAGATAGGGCAGAGCAGCATTGAGCTCGTTCAGGATAAAGGCGTAAGTTGCGCTGCGCTCTGTTTGCCCCGTTGTTTCAGGAGTTTCGGAATAGTTGGTCACGAGTGGCACACGTCCGAAGAGGTCCATAATGTAGAAATAGTACATTGCCCGAATGGCGCGCACCTCCGCCGTATAGCTCTCATACTGCGCAGATGTCAGCACATTGCGATTGCGGTCTATTTTATAAAGCGAACGATTGCAGAGCATAACCACCTTGTAAAGATAATTCCAAGTGTTTTGTAGCGGCTTTTCCGTATCTGTCCACTGGTGGGTGTGTAGGCGTTGCCAGAAACCACCATCATACCAGTCGCCACCACGAATGGGTAGCATTTGTTCGTCCGTCGTCAGCGAATTGAAGTCGTAAACGCCGCGCGGCGTCCCCATCAATCCCTGACTATCTTGGTTTCCTCCGATATAGTTGTACAAATTGTTCACAAGATGAAGCTCCACGCCAGCAGCCGTGGCGTAAGCATCCTTTTCTGTCAGCTGCCCTTTGGGATCTTCACTGAGGCAACTCGTCAGCAGCAGGCAAAGTGCTATGGTAAAGAGCAAATTCTTCATAATCAGAACTGTATTGATAGGCCGAAGCTATAGGTGCGATAAATGGGATAGGTGCGTTTGTCGTCGATACCGATAGTGCTGTTGACGGCATAGCTATTGATCATCGGCGTCAGTCCGCTGTAGCTCGTTATCGTGGCGAGATTGTTCACCGACATAGAGATGCGCAAACTGCTGATATAGCGCGACCATTTTTGCACAGGGATGTTCCACCCCACCGTCAGGTAGTCGAAATTGAGATAGTTTCCGCTCTCCAACCAATAGTCGGAAGCTATCTGGTCGGTAATGTTGGCGGCAGGCGCTTTCGCCATCACGTTGTAGTAAGGGAAGCTGGTCATGTTCATGTAGGTCAGCGCTGTGCCGTTGTATATCTTATGCCCGAACGCGCCATTCATTTGCAGCGCCACATCGAAGTTTTTGTAGCGGAAACTAATGTTCGAGCCGAGCGTCATCTTTGGCGTGGCTTGTCCGGCAATGTAGCGGTCGCCGCTGTCGGAAAGGTCTACTTTTCCATTGTTGTCTAAGTCGGCGATATCATAAGCATAACTACCATCAGCGCGCTTCACAAGACCTTTACAATGGGGCAGATAGAAAACGCCCAAGGGTTGTCCGATGATTTGATAAACGATGTTGTTATCACCACCATGGAAACCGGCGCCGTTCAAGCCTCCGATGGGCGTCACCGTAGGGGCTGACAAATAGCGTCCTTGATAGTTTCCACTCAGCGATAGGAGTTTGTTTTTCTGGAACGACACGTTGACATTGATGTTCAGTTCCATATCCTTGCGCTGCAAGGGGGTGACGCCAAGCCCAAATTCAAAACCGCTATTGCTCATAGATCCAAGATTCGCCAGCATTTGCGGATAAACGAAAGGCGGTACGGGCACATCGTACATATAGAGCATATCGCGCGTGCGAGAGTAGTAGTACTCCGCCGTCAGCACCACGCGGTTTTTCCAAAAGCCCATATCAGCTCCCACATTGAAGGAACTGCGCGTTTCCCACTTCAAATCGGGGTTGGCATTGGAGAGGATGCCAAACGTGGTGGCGGGTGTGCCTTTCCAAGAAATCACCCCAACGGGATTGAGCAGGAGGAGCGAATTATAGGAGCGTATGCCGCCCGTATTACCCGAAAGACCATAGCCGGAGCGCAGTTTCAGCGTATTGAACCACGCTGTGCGCATTTGGGGAAGCGTATTGAGCACGTCCCACGTTGCCGACACGGAGGGGAAGAAGCCCCATTTGTTGCCCGCGCCAAAAATGGAAGAACCGTCGGCACGGATGTTGCCCGTCAGCGTGAACAAATCGTGGTATCCATATTCGGCTTGTGCCATAAAGGAGGTGGTATTTGTATTTTCATAACTACTGCCCGTACCGCCATAGGGGCGCAGACTGCCAGCTGCCAGATTGTCGAAACCGAATTCGTTACTGGTGAAGCCTTTCACGGTGGTGTAGAAATCGCGCTGCTCGAGTTTTTGCAATTCGGCAAAGAAGAGCGCACTCAGTGCATGACGGCCAAAGGTGTGACTCCAACGCGCTTCCAGATTGCCCAACCAGTCTTCGCTCTTGAGTTCGGAGCGATAGGCCTGCCCTTGTGCCCACAACCAGGTGGGGAGATACTGCCCGTTGGAAGAGGAGTTGTAGGAATAAGAGCCAAAAGCCGAGAGGCTCACATCTTTCGACAGGCGCGCTGTCAGTCGGAGATGGGTGTTAAAATTCAGGAGCTTATCCTTGTCTTGTTCATTAAGGAGCGCGCCTGGCGGTACGATTTGTGAGGCTTGCGAATTGCGATCCCAACCGCCTGAAGCCTTAGGGGCATAGTCGAGGGTGGGATTCTGCGCGGCTGTGGAGTAGAAGAGTTTTTGCACGTCAAAGATATTGTCCTTCTGCATCGAGGTGCCGAAGAGTCCCATGTCGATTTGTAGCAATCCATCGAAGGCGCGTTGCATCAAATCGACCTTTGCGGCAAAATTGTTGCTGCCGTGAAGGCGAATGATAGAATTATGGTCCATGCGCGCCAAGGAGGCTCGATAGTTGGAGTTCTCACTGCCCCCACTGAACGCTAAATGATGATTTTGGATAAAACCTGTGCGCGTGATGGCGCGCTGAAAGTCGGTATTGAATCCACCGTCGGGAATTGCCAGTCCGAGGCGTGCCACTTCGCTCCGATACTGCGCAGCGGTGAGCATCGGAAGGGTTTTATAGACGGATTCCAGTCCCAGATTGGTATCGTATGAGATATGGAAACGATTGCCCGCGCCTTTCTTCGTCGTAACCTGTATGACGCCCGAAGCTCCGCGCGAACCGTAGGGGGCGGTCTCTGCTGCGTTTTTCAAGATGGCGAAACTCTCAATGTCGGCGGGGAAGATACTATTGAGCGCGGAGAGGTCGCTATATACCCCATCGATAATCACCAAGGGATCGTTACCTCCCGTTAGAGAGGTTGTACCGCGCACGCGTACCGAGGAGAGCATTGCCATGCGGTCAGCACCGCTCGAGGCGATATTCACACCTGCCGCCTGCCCACTGAGTGCCTCCAGCGGAGTGCCCACTAAGCCTTTGTTCATGCGGTCGCGGGTGATGACATCTGCCGAACCTTTCTGACCGAACAATATACTATCTGTGTACAACTGCGGAATGGTGGTTTGTGCCACGGCGGACACTCCCAACATTTCCGACACCAGTAACAAAAACGACAGTTTCGTTTTCATGTGCTTCTGTTTTTAGAGGGGTTATATATATCCTAAAGAGACCGACAGTTTTTCTCGTCCACATCCTTTCTTTTGCGAAAATACAACTTTTCTCAAAATGACACACAGAAACGTTAATCAATGTGTAAATAATGTGCAAAAATATCTCCGTCCCACTACCACAGCAACCAGCACCGACAACGCCTCTGACGGAGGCGCACCATGCGTAACCGCGGGTGAATCCTTTGGGCATCACCTGCTGGGAATAGGGGGTGAGCGCAACGCAATAAGGGCGTCGGCTGACACAATAAGGGTGCTGGCCGACACAATAAGGGTGCTGGCCGACAGCCTTATTGTATTTTCAAACGCAATAAGGATATTTACAACGACATCAAAGTTTCCACGAAATTCAGCCAATCTGCTTTAGAACAAACCACTTCTTTCTTCGGCTATTTATATCTTTTTTTGCACCTCTGCTTCCTAATCCGAAATTTTATTTGCACTTTTGGCAAACAGTTAGTTTAGTAGGATTAATTTCATGACAGTTATCAAACAGATAAACTTAAACGATGCACGACACTACTCATCGTATGAGGTACCAGGAACAGATGGAAATCTTTTTTTTATAGACAAATTCCACGATATAGACTTCAAAGAAAAAACGTTACAACTGGGCTTCATGTTCTTCGTGTATTGTAAGCAAGGAACTGTAAATTTAACCATCAACGATACTGCTTATCATGTGCTACCGGGCGACCTCATTGTAGGCCTCAACGAGCTCACTATCACAGAAACAAAGCCGAGTGAAAACTTTCTGGGGCGCATTGTCATTGTGTCTCAGACTTATTTCCGCGAGAGTTTTGTGGGAATTCAGAATCTTTGGCCCAATCTGCTATATCTCTACAACCATCCCATTATCCACCTCACGCCCAAAGAGCAATCCCGCGTTACCGATATCCTCACGCTCTTCCTCGAGCGCATGAGCGACACGAGCTACACCTTTCACACCGAAGCCACACTGGCTCTCTTGCGTCTCTTCTATTTCGACGTTTGCAACATGCTACAGGTGCGCGTAGGCAAACCCGATGAGGCCTCCATGCGTAGCTATGACATCTTCAACAAGTTCCTCCGCCTAGTGCAAGAAAACTGCCGACGAGAACGCAGCGTGCAATGGTATAGTGAGCAACTCTGCCTCTCCGCAAAATATTTCTCCGAGGTCGTGAAATCCGTGAGCGGCCGCACCGCGGGGCAATGGATCACCAACATGGTGGTGCTCGAAATAAAAGGCTTGCTCCTCGACCCCGAACTCTCCGTGAAGGAAGTGGCTCAAAAACTGAACTTCCCCAACCAAAGCTTCATGGGGAAATACTTCAAAAACGCCACCGGCATTTCTCCTTCAGAATACCGGAATTCATAAAAACGAGACTCAACGCTCATACATATAATAAAAGATTCAACGGAGGCCCATATGAAAATAACTCTTCCGCTGAATCTTTCTCTTTTTCCTCCCCTCCTTTATCCTCCAAACCCTGCATAACGCTTACGCTTGTGGAGAGAACCAACAACACCCAAAAAGAAGGCATACTGCACGCAAGCGTACATCGGTCTCTGCGAGCAGGAGTGCAAAAACATCGCTCCATATATCAGGAGGTTGCATAGATATTTTTAATTTTGCAAAAAATCAATATAAACAAAAACAACTCCCAAACAGATACCCACATGACAGAGCAAGAACTGGCCAATGTGATATGGGATATCAAAGAAGTTATCCGTAACTACTATGATGAAAACGAGAGCCCCTATTATATATAAGGTATAGACGTTTTGCTTTGATTGACTCGCCACTCAGCGCTGATGCACAGCACGATTCACGTTGGAAAGCACCCCTTACTATCGTGAGAAGCGACGACACCGACAATGCATTCGGCAGAGAAATCAACTGAGATGATGCCATATAAGCAATGAT
>CAUSYJ010000101.1:0-6497 GCA_963535845.1 uncultured Alloprevotella sp. | reverse complement strand
CCTCCCACTACGTTGTAAATGCCATAATCGTCAATGCCTAATGTGGCCAGGACAACACGGCTTGTGTATAATGACACTACCATTAGCAGTATCATACGGAAGTATAAGTAGATGGTATTTTTAGCTATGCGTGCGTTGCTGGCAGCAGGAGTGTCAGACATTTCTTACTTTTTTAGTAGCGTAATTCTTATTTTGATGTATTAGAGCTTTTGTCCTTGGAAATAGGTGTTCCAGGAATCTTCGGCGTAGCCACCGCCGCGGTAGGTGAAGTTCATGGTGGAGGCGCCTTCCACTTTGCGTCCGCGATAGTAGACCGCCCAGCTGTCGGTGGCATAGAAGCCGCCGGCGAGGGAGAAATTCATGGCGGAGGCACCTTTGATTTTTTTACCCTCGAAATAAACGTACCAATCGTCCTTTGCATAGCCTTTGCCGAGGTATCGGAAACTCTGTGCTGAAGCTCCCTCGATTTTTCGGCCGTGATAGAGCACGCTGTTGTTCATCTGCACATAGCCACCTTGCGTGAAGTTTCCGCCGTAATAGAGGTTGTAAGTGTCCTCGTCGATGTCGTCGTCCACTAAATCTTGCGCGGGATCTGGACCGTAGGGCCTGCGTTGTGTCACGAGGCGGAACGTGGTGGGGTCTACATACTCCAGGATTTGGCCGAAGAGAAACACATGGCGGTCGTCTTTACCATAGCCGTGTCCCAGGTTTTGGAAGTAGCGTGGATTGGCTTCGCGCAGCGGCTGACCCCTGAAATATACATAGTCGCGCGTGATGGTGTATTCGCGGTCGAATACTTGCGCCTGGCTCTCCATGAGAACCACGGAGGCGAGCAGCAGCGTGCAGAAGCACATCAATATCTTTTTCATCATCATGATTCGTTTAATGAAATGTTCGGTTGTCTTTGTCGCAAAGATAGGGATAAGTTTGTGGTTCGCCCCTTAAAATGATATTTTTTGTGGTTTTATAGGAAAAGAAATTTCTTTTTTAATCGTGTTTACGGATAGGAAAGTTTTCGTTTTATTTTACTTTGTTACGCACTTTTGGAGTGGCTAAAAAATCGAGATTTTGCAAAATCTGCGGGATTTTTTAGCGGTTGTGTTCTGCTGTGGAAAGGAGAAATGGATGAAAAGCTGGCGGAAAGAGGTGGATTGGTGCGTTTTTGCCACTTTTTTGGTCTTTTTTCTTGAAAATACGGCCGTACCTGTCCGTCGGTTTCCTTATTGCGTTGGCTGACTTCCTTATTCTGTCGGCTGACACAATAAGGATGCTGGCGGATAGCCTTATTGTATCAGCGCGCGAGTGGCTTCGACTGTGCGGTCGGAGGGAGAAAAGCGTGGATTGGAGCCGTTGGTGGGAGGCTAAAAATAGGAAGTTTCTTTACGGATGTATAGAATTTCGTGGATGTTTTTAGCCCACGAAATTTTACGAAAAGAGCGAAATCTTCACGAATAAGATGAAAAACTTGCGGAGTGCGTGGGTGGATGATTGGAGTAGTGGCATCAAAAAATCCCGCCCGACCTCTGCGGGAGAAGCTGGGCGGGAAAAGCTATAGAATAGAGAAAGTATGTCGGTTTGCTTTATTTCTCCGAGAGCATTGTCACTTCTATGCGACGCTTGCTTTGGAGCATATTTTTGGCGATTCGTTGGACATCGGCCGCCGTGGTTTTCTCAACGAGCTGCTTATAGTTCTTGTCGAAATCAACACCATAGCGCAGCTGGTTGTAGAGCACGTAGCTCCAATAGTCGTTGGTGATAACGGCCTGGTCATACTGCTTGAGAAGGTATTCCTTTACCTTTTTCAGACTGGCAGCCGCAGGGCCCGATTGGGCAATGTGTTCTATCTGTCGGTAGATGATAGGCATCACCATTTCGTATTTGTCTGGGTCGGTGTCGAAGGATACTTTCAGCAATGCGCGTGGGTTGGAATATTTGTCGATACTACTGCTTAGACTCACGCCATAAACGCCGCCTTTGTCCTCACGAACAGAGTCGACATAGGCAATAGAAAGCACGCGGCGGAACATATCGAGCTGCAAGTCGGACTTAGCGGAGTAGGGTTCGTTCCAGGTGTAGATGATGCTCACCTTTGAGATGGGTGTGTTCATCTTCTTCGTCCAGCGGTGCGTTTCGTTGCAATTGCGCACATTGGGGTAGGTGTCGGCAAATGTTTCCTTCTTGCCCGTTGATGGCAGCGAGGCGATGTACTGCTCGAGCAAGGGGCGGAGCGTTTCGAGCGAGATGTTGCCCATCACAATCAGTTTGAAGTTGGAAGCATTGCTGAAACGTTCATGATAGATCTGCAGCACGCGGTCGTAGTTGACCTTGTCGATGGTGGCAGCCTTCACGGGCTGAGTGCGCGGCGAGTTGCCGTAGACGATAGCCGAAAGCGAATCGTTGTAGCCCACTTTCGGGCTGGCCTCACGATTGGTCAGGAAGGAGCGCATACGGTTGAGCTCAGAGCCGAAAGCCTGATCGTCGCGGCGCAAGTCTGTGAAGTAGAGGTGTGCAAGCTCGAAGAGTGTCTTCACATCCTTCACGGAGGATTGTCCGCCGATGCTCTGCGTTTCGGTGCCTACGTTGGCGTTGATGCGCACCGTCTTGTCGGAGAGATACTTGTTGAGAGCGAGTTTGTCCAACTTTCCAAGTCCGCCTTCCTTAATGGCCGTGGCGAGGAACTGAATGTTGGGGATGTCGGTATCAGGGTAGAGCGATGAGCCGCCCTCTCCGAAGAAGCGCAGCGTTACCTGGTCCTTGTTGAAATCCGTTGGCTTGAAATACACCTTCACGCCATTGCTCAGCGTGAGCTCTGTGGTGCCGTGGTCGAAGGCTTTCTGGCTCACGATGCGGCCCTTGTTGGGTAGTTTCTCAATGAGCTTCGTGTCCACCTTCTTTTCCTGGTAGGCGGGATACTTGCGAGCCTGCGCTTCCAGTACGTAGCTCTCCAGTTCAGCATCGGTGGGGATGTGGAAGTCTGCTTTCTCGGGTGCGTAGACCACAAGCACTTGGTTGCGATTGGTGATGGCCTCGCGCATAGCTGCATTCACGTCCTTGAGCGTCACCTCGCGGTCGAAGCGTTCGGCCAGTTGCTTGTCGTAAGCCTCGGTTGTGATGGGCTCGTTGTTGAGGAAGTTGTTTTGCGCCTTGCGAACAAAATAGCTGTTGCGGCGATCGTCGCGCTGGTTGAAGCGGTTGTTGATAAGCTTGAGGTAGAAAGCCTTGGCGCGGTCCAGTTCGCTCTGCGTGAACCCATGTTGGCGAATCTGCTCGATACATCCCACGGTAGCGTCGAAAGAGCCACGGATGTTTTCCTGGCGCGCGCCGAAAGAGAGAGTGAACGCTTCTTTTGAGCGGCTCACGAGGAACTGACCGATGCGTGCGGATGCGCTGAGGCAGGGCTTGCTCGGACTTTCCTGCACCTCGTTGAGACGCTCGCCCACGATATAGCTCACGAGGTCGTCCACGTAGGCATCGCGCTGATACTTCAGTGTGTTCTTTTCCGTCTCGGGGGCTGCGTCGCGCTTCATGTAGAGATTCACGAGCATGATGGGCTGCTCTGCATCTTTCAGGGAGGCCACAATCATCTTGTCGTTGTCGGGCACGGAGAAGTACTCGCGCTTGGCGGCGTTCTCAGGCATGGGGATTGGGCCGAAGATGTCCTTGATCTTCTTCTCCATAGCGTCCACGTCGATGTCGCCCACCACGATGATGGCCTGCAGATCGGGGCGATACCATTTGTGGTAGTAGTCACGCAGGTCTTTGTAGGGGAAATTGTCCACAATGTCCATCGAGCCGATGGGTAGGCAGTCCTCATACTTAGAGCCTTTGTAGATGATGGGAAGTGCATTTTCCATCATGCGCTGTGTGGCCATGCCGGCGCGGCGCGTACGCCATTCCTCGTGGATGACGCCTCGCTCCTTGTCTATCTCCTTATCGGTGAGCAGGAGGTAGTGGCTCCAGTCGTGGAGGATAAGGAGGGTGGAGTCCACAGTTGTGTTGTTGCGCACGGGAACAGCTCCAACGTGGTACACAGTCTCGTCAACGGAGGTGTAAGCGTTGAGATTTGTGCCGAACTTTATGCCGTGTGCCTCGCACCAGTGCACAATGCTCGGGCTCTTGGGCGTGTCGCGGAAGTTCTGCGTTCCGTTGAACGCCATGTGCTCCAGAAAGTGGGCCAAACCGCGTTGGCGCGGCTCTTCGAGGATGCTACCCACGCGCTGGGCAATGTAGAAATCGGCCAAACCAGCTTCTTTCGCGTTGTGGCGTATGTAGTACGTCAGGCCGTTAGGCAGCTTGCCAGTTCGGAAGCTTCTGTCGGTCTCTACGTTTTGTGCCGTAGCTTCTGTTGTAAGGAATAGCAAAAAAATATAGGATAAAATTTTCTTCATTTAAGAGAGAGATAATAATGAATACTGAAGGGTTAGAACGCACATCCGATGGTGAGTGTCACACCCGTATTGTCGCGTCCAGCCAAAAAGGCGTTTCTCACGTTAGCCTTGTGGTGGACAGCATCGAGATTGATGTAGGTTTTCATGCGAGTGGCGGGGAAATGGAAGGCATAGCCCACACCGCCTCCAAAGGTGTATTGCGGAGCAGTCAGATAGAGATATTCTCGATAGAGAAAGGCCTCCATCTGGGGAAATCCCTTTTGCTTGTCGGAGGGTTTGATGAATGTACCATCCTCATAAGCCGCGCCACTGCCTTTAGCATACGCCATGCTGCCGCGCAAGGAAAGCACACCGTTGCGAAGGAGCAAATTGCGCTCTGCCTGCAGAGAACCTTCCGTTCGTGTGAGTCGCTGATGACGGTAATAGGGATAGTCGTAGCCCGTCTGCTTGCGGCGGTTCACATTCAGTCCGGCCTGCACGCTCCAAAGGGGAAGTTCGTTGACGATACCCCAGCGAGCGGTGTAGCCCACGTGGAAATCCTGCCACAGGCGGTTCCCCGTCTTCACTGCATCATAGTATTCGTAGTAGGAAGCCCCCTTCTCGTTCGTTAGGTTGCGGTAAGTGTTGCGCACGTTGCGGAGATTCTCCTGCGTGAAGTTGATGTCCACGCTGTGCTCTTGCTTGTTGCCGCGCCATTGCAGGCGAGATGTGTAGGTAAGCAGGTGGCTGTTGTGCGCCATAAAGGTGATGCTGTATGGCGACTTTCGGCCATAGTATCCATGGCGGTAAGCGAGCTGAAAGTCGTTGTACCAGTTCAGTCCGGGCAGGGGCGTCCAGGCTGCTTGTACACCTGCACCTTGATATTCGCTCACAAGCGGTTGCTCGATGCCGCGCGCGGTGTAGCCTTGGTCGGAGAAAAGCTCTGCTTCCCCTATCCACGGGCCGTAGTTGATAAAAGAAAGGAACTCTTTATCGTTTTCAGCGTAGGTCCTGAAGGAGACGCTCTCCGTGTTGCGGTGGTACTGATAGTTTGCGCCAAAGCTGAGCGTGCGGGCCACAGGAGCGTAGATAGACATCAAAAGGTTGAGGTCCATCAGCTTTGTCTTGTGGCGCAAGTCGCGGTACTTAGCGGCGTTGGCAGCCGTGAAGTCGACCTTCGCGCCTATAGATAGTCCGCGATACATTTGCCAGCCGAGTGCGCCAATGAGGTGGTAGGTGTCGAAATGCTTTTTGCCCGCATTTGTCAGCGAGTCCTCCGCAATGTCGAAAGGCTTGCGGTGGGGGCTGATAAAGGCAGAGCCCGTCATTTCTCTTCCCGAAAAACTATCATACGTCATCTGTCCGTAAACAACCATGCGCGGCGAGAGCCGGTAAAAGGACTCTACGCGACCCGTAGTATTCCAAGCGCGTGGCGATTCGTTGTAGTTGACGAAACCTCCGCGTTGATAATGGCTTGAAAGTTCGGCGCGCGAGATGTTACGACTGTGCCAGCGCGTGAGTGCAGCGGCATTGTTGCTTCCCTGCCATGCGTCGCTCGTCCCCACAAAGTTGAAGTCGCGCAGGAGCAGGCTGTCGGCCGTTTGAGAAAACAAGCCGACAGGAACAAGTAATGTCCCTGCCAGCAAGATGATATATGATGAAAGTTTTTTCATTTATTTAGTTGCCTCGAATAGAGAACTGCTTGCGTTCGTGGAAGTCTACAGTAGAATTGTTGCTGTCCTTGTAAACGATCTTTGCACCTTTCTTGATAGATGCTTCAGCATCGATTCCGCTGGGGTCAGTACCTAACGTGTAGTTGTAAACGAGTTTTGCTTCGTTGCCTGCGATGGCTTTCGTGGCAGCTTCGTCTACGTTGCGATAGAGCGAATGGCACTGGCCGTAGGTTTGAGCAATGTATCCAGCATCTATGTCGGCAGTGAAACGCTTCTTGCTTTTTCCAATGTTTTTCTCTTCGTATACTTCAACGCCATCAATAATCCAAGAAGTAGGAACTTTCAAGCAAGCAAAGACTTTGGTTTGTGGGCGGCCAGGTTCGTAAACGATGTTGTCTTCATTGCTGGCATAGTCGCGAGGTGCAACACCTTTTGTCTGGAAGATAAAGAAACCGGG
>CAUSYJ010000100.1:0-6510 GCA_963535845.1 uncultured Alloprevotella sp. | reverse complement strand
AAACCCAAGAGGCCAAACCATACGAGAGACACGAGCATCATTATCATATAGATATTGCGCAAACGCCCTAAGAGCAAGGCGGGTACAAGCGTTGCAATGATAATGATGATACCTCCCATAGAGGGCACATTGAGCTTCTGCACTCCGAAGGGGTCGATACTGGCGTCGCGCTGCGTCTCACTGATATTGTGGCACTTCATCCAGCGGATGAAGTACTCTCCGAACCAAGCTGAGATAACTAAAGCCAACATCAAGGCTAACAGGGAGCGGAAAGAGATATAGCTCCACATGGCTGAACCTGGGACACCATAATTCTCTAAAAAGCGAAAGAGATAGTACAACATAATGATTCTATTCTTTTTGTGGTTTTTTCATAGATTTATTCTAGACCAAAAGCGGCACGAATCTCTTCGTGGTCATCGAAATGATGCTTCACGCCCTTGATTTCTTGATAGGGTTCGTGACCTTTTCCTGCCACAAGGATAACATCTCCTGGCTGAGCCATCATCGCTGCCGTACGAATAGCTTCGCGGCGGTCTACGATAGAGATTACTTTCTTCTTCTGCTCTGCATCGAGACCAGCGAGCATGTCGTTGATGATATCCTGCGGATCTTCAAAACGAGGATTGTCGCTGGTGATAATTACTCTGTCGCTTCGGTTGGCTGCTTCTTGCGCCATCAAGGGGCGTTTGCCTTTATCGCGATTACCGCCAGCTCCACACACAGTGATAACGCTGGCTTTACCCTTTACTATTTCGTTGATAGTAGTAAGCACATTGATAAGTGCATCGGGCGTATGAGCATAGTCGACAATTGCACTCACCCCATCCTTTGAGCGAATGGCTTCGAAGCGGCCATTGACGGGATGAAGAGTAGACATCACGCGCAACACCTCCTGCGGCTCTTTGCCCAGCATAATGGCAGCACCATAAACAGCGAGCAGATTGCTCACGTTGAAACGACCGATGAAGCGCACGCTTACCTCGCGACCATCAATATCGAGAAGCATTCCCTCGAGAGATTCTTCGAGAATACGCCCCTTGAAGTCTGCAACAGTGCGAGTGGAATAAGTTTTAATGGTTGCTTTCGTATTCTGAACCATGACCATACCATTGCGGTCGTCAGCATTGGTTATGGCAAAAGCATCTTTATCAAGCCCATCGAAGAACATTTTCTTAGCATTGCGATAGTTTTCGAAGGTTTTATGATAATCCAAGTGATCGCGCGTAAGATTGGTGAAGAGAGCACCTACAAAGTGAAGTCCACCGATACGCTTCTGCTGAATAGCGTGAGAAGAGCACTCCATGAAAGCATATTCACATCCAGCCTCAACCATACGCGCCAAAAGTTCGTTGAGCGTAATGGGGTCTGGCGTGGTATGGTCGGCAGGTATCGCTTGGTCGTCAATATAGTTGCACACCGTAGAACAAAGTCCCACCTTGTGCCCGAAGGCGCGATACATATTATAGAGAACCGTGGCGATAGTAGTTTTTCCGTTTGTTCCCGTTACGCCAACAAGTTGCAACTTGCGACTGGGATCGCCGAAGAACTCTGTAGCCACTTTTCCGACGGCATCTTCTGTGTCGGCAACGCGAACGTAAGTCACGCCCTCCAACAGTTCAGCGGACAACTCATTGCTTTGCAATACGGCAATAGCTCCCAATTCGAGAGCCTTAGATATAAAGGCGTGACCATCGGTCTGCGTTCCTTTCACAGCAATGAAGAGGTCTCCTTTCTTCACTTTGCGAGAGTCCATCTGTACGCCAGTAATCTCTATGTCCATATTCCCCTTCGTTTCAAGAGGCTGAACTTTTACTAAAACGTCGGTAAGTTTCATATCTTTTTATTTTTTCTTTTTGTCGGTTGTTTTCTTGTCTTTCGAAGAGGACGCTGTCGAGTTTTTCGACTTAGTGGTCGTTTCCTTCGATTGAGTTGTTTTCGCCTTCGGCTTTGTAGTCTGCTCCTTTGTTTTTGCCGTATTTCCTTTGGGCTTCAACGCTGGCTCCTTAGGCTTATCTTTCTTGTTCTTATCCTTGGAAGATCTGTCGGGCTGATTCTTTTCTTTAGGCTTAGCAATCGCCTCTTTCTGATTTTTCTTATTGCTTTGTTCTTTCTTGGGAGTTGACGGTGCAGGCTTCTCTGTCGCTGTAACCGTTTTCTTCACAGAAGACGTAGTGGAAGGCGTTTGTTCCGCTTGAGTAGAGCGTTGTACACTATCTTGCCCACTTTGTTCTTTTTGAGCACGTTGCTCTTCTATCTTACGAATACTATCGGTCTGTTCCACATTCGCTTTCCCTTCTCCCAACGTCAAGGAGATAGTTTCGCCCTTCTTAAAAATATAACCTGGAAGCAGACTTTGACCGGTTACACGCCCCACTCCGACAACTCGCACTTTCAATCCCATTTGCTCTAAACGGAAGAGAGCATCGCGCAAACCATAGCCACGCAAATCTGGAACTGTATTAGAAGCTGTCACCGTGCGATCAAGCGCAACACCATCATGCTGCGTATTTGAAGTACCCCATACAACACTCTCGTTTTCTTTTGCTAAACTATTGTTCACCTTCACATTTAGCTCGTCTAACACGTGTTGAGCTGCAACAATATCTCCAGAACATACAACAGGAGAAGCAATGTTGGTAGTATCGCGTGCTGTTCGGTAATCGGACTTACGGTCGAGCGCCATTATGCTTTCGGCCACTCGCTTAAAGACGGGGCAACAGTCGATAGCTCCACCAGCAGCTCCATCCTTGTTCACACAAACAATCATAGAGTACTTAGGATTCTCAAAGGGGAAGAAACCCGCAAAGGATACGAGATAGGCCGTTGTTCGGCCGTTGGAAGTCCACACCTGTGCTGTACCCGTTTTTCCTGCTATAGAAACAAGCTTCGATGCAGCTTTCTTACCCACTCCGAGTGTCACGACTTCGCGCAAACAGGTTTGTACGTCACGCACTGCCTCTTCTTTAGCCATGTGCTCTCGCTGTACGATAGGCTCAAAGGTTTGTACAGGTTCGCCGTTGTTAAGAATGGCTTTGACAAAACGCGGTCTCATCATCTTACCGTTATTGGCAATACCATTATAGAATGCCAACGTGGAGATGGGTGGAATCTGCGTTACATAACCTATACTCATCCAAGGGAGGTCAGTCTTCGCCCAATATTCTCCTTTTTGTCTCGGCCCAATGATGCGCGGTTTGGCATAACCTGGAATAGGCAAATGCAGGTCATCGCCCACACCCGTATTCATAATACCATCGACAAACTTCTCAGGCTGATTGCGATAGAACTTATCAATAAAATAACTCACACCAACATTGGAGGAGTATTGGATACACTGACGCGCCACCATACTGCCATATCCGCCAGAGCGCCAGTTATGGTCTTTCATCTTACGTCCATACATCTCAACAACGCCTCCTCCCACATAAACGGGGTCATTGAGATGGAGATAGCCATCATTAAATGCCACGAGGAACGACATAGGCTTAAACACAGAGCCTGGCTCCATGAGGTTACTAACGGCTTTGTTCTGTATCTCCATAAATGAACCATCGCCAAGTTGTGTCAGACTACTAATGGCTTTCACATCGCCCGTGGCCACTTCCATTAAGATGCAAACGCCAAAATGCACTTTGCCGTTATTCTGTGCTTTGATATGTTTGAGCTGGTCGCGAAGAGCTGTCTCGCAAATGTCCTGCATCTGCACATTGAGCGTGGTTTGCACGTCATAACCGTTTTGAGCTGGCTGATCCACAATACTCAAATAGCGATCGAGCACCTTTTGTCGATGATAACGCCCTGGAACTCCGCGCAAAGTCTTGTCGAAATAAAGTTCCAAACCACTGCGGGCCGAATCTTTCCCCTTATAGAGGTCGCCCACTGTGCGAATTGCAAGATTCCCATAAGGATTCTTACGCGTCTCAAATTTTTCTACATGGAAACCGCCGTAATAATCTGGTTTACAGAACACGGGCAACTGCTTCACACGGCGATATTCAATGTAAGAAACACGACGCTTCAACACAGGCCAATTCATGCGCTGTTTTTCTCGCCCCTCTGCCAAATGTTTTTTCATTTCAGCAGGCTCTACATCGGGGAATATTTTGTGTAAGCCTTGACAAATTTCGTCTATATGATTCTGAAGCAATGTATCTCGACGAAACTGGTCTTTGATGCGGCGCGCCGAATCTTTTTCAGACGACATAAAATCGAAATACATCTTATATTCTGGAATTGAAGCCGCCAGGAGTTCTCCATCATCGGAAAGGATATCGCCACGCGTTGGGCGCAGCACTTTATTCTCCTTTCTAAAGCGTTCAGCCACAGCCATCCAGTAGGGCTTCTTAACGGTCATGATATAAGTGGCCTTCCCTATGATGAGAATGCCTATCAACGTCATCACAACGGCTATCGCTGAATAACGCGGAATCACTTTATCTTTTGGAAAATTCATTGTGCGGTATCCTCTTCTGTTACGGGCAAGGAATAGATAGGATCAGTAGATACTTTTAGAGTCGTGTCGGAGAGATGCTCTTCAACAACGCTTGGACGTGTCAATTCTTTGAGCTGACTGGAGATTGTCAGAGCCTTATAGCGACGGTCGAGCAATGTATCTTCCAGTTTGGTAGATTCTATCATCTCTTTTTGGCAGGCATAACGATTGCTGATATAAAAGATACACATCACCACAATCATCACAATAAACCAAAACTGGCGACGAAACCAGCCACTGGCTAAAATATCACCACCCAGCACTGTGCGCAACGACACATTGGTGTGTTCATCATCTTTATCAGAAGTGAGAGTCCGCAAAACCTTGCGTGCTTCTGCATCTGCGGCACGATCTTCCTGCTCTTCGCGCTGTTTCCTTTCTTCGCGAATTCTTTTAGCTTCGAGACTTTGTTCTTCTTTCTGCTGCGTGTCTTTATCGTTAGACATAGATTTTTTCTTTTTTACGAGAATAGTGTGATACAGAAAAATGGAGTAGAGCTAAAAGGAATCAAACCTTCGTTTTTTTCACTTCATTTCCACTTTTTCAGCTATTCTCAGTTTAGCACTACGGCTGCGGGGATTGCGTTCTTGCTCGTCAGCATCGGGAATAATAACTTTATTATTGACGGGACGCAAAGGAGAGAGACGATTACCAAAGAAATCCTCTTCCACCTTCCCTTCGGCATTGCCTGAGCGCATATAGTTCTTCACCATACGATCTTCCAATGAATGGTATGTCAACACCACAAGACGGCCGCTTGGTTTCAGGCAACTGATAGCTGCATCAAGCATCTCGTGGAGGGCTTCCATCTCGTGGTTCACCTCGATGCGCAGTGCTTGAAACACTTTTGCCATGTCTTTCTTCTCACGATTGGCCCCAATGAGTGGGCGCACCAATGTGATGAGATCATTTACAGTAGCAATGGGATGGTCTGCTCTTCCTCTCACTATGGTATTGGCCAATCGGCGGCCATTTTTCAGTTCACCATACAGCCAAAACAGACGGGCAAGTTCTTCTTCCGAATAGCGATTACAAACATCGGCAGCCGTCAGTCCGTCGCGCTCATTCATACGCATATCCAGCGGAGCATCGAAGCGAAACGAAAAACCGCGGGATTCATCATCGAAATGATGGGATGAAACGCCTAAATCAGCCAACAAGCCATCAATACCTTCCACGCCATAATAGCGCATCCAATTACGAAGATACCGGAAGTTACTACGAACAAAGGTAAACTTTTGCTCATCCGCAGGGATATTTTGCTCGGCATCCGCGTCTTGGTCGAAACTATACAAATGACCTTTAGAACCCAGTCGGCTGAGAATCTCGCGACTGTGTCCTCCTCCTCCAAAAGTGACATCCACATAGATGCCTTCTGGGTTGATTTGAAGTCCGTCAACACTCTCTTTCAAGAGAACGGGGACATGATATCCAGGAGCCGTAACTATCATAGCGGTGTAGACATTAATTGCTGTAAAGATTCTGTAAAATCGTCTGAACTGAGAAACGGCTCTACAGTGCGAGCAGCATCCCAAAGTTCGATGCGGTCGTCAAGACCCAAAAAGACGGTCTTACGCTCTTCGCCCAATAACGCCTGAAAACGACGGGGCACAATGAAGCGCCCATTGGCATCAAGACTAAACACCTCAACATCGCTCAGAAATTGCCGAAACAGCATGGCCTCTTTCGGATTCCAACGATTCAAACGATTGCGCAATTCAGCCACTTCTTGTTCCCAAGAACTATAGGGATAGATGACCAAGCAGGGCTGGTAAATATCCTGCTTGAGCACATAACGCTGCTCTCCCCCTTCGGCATCGGCCTGACGGCGGAAGTCGGCGGGAAAGAACAGACGCCCTTTTGCGTCCATCTTTGCCTGAATTTTCCCTGAGAATTGCATGACTGAACGAATCTTTCCGCAAAAGTAAGGACTTTTCCCCACATTTCTCCACTTTCTGTTAGAAAATCTTTTATTAAGCTAATAATTAAAATATTAGCTTCCAATTCTTAAAGCC
>CAUSYJ010000099.1:0-6575 GCA_963535845.1 uncultured Alloprevotella sp. | reverse complement strand
GTGTTTGGGCGCGTAAATATCCTTATTGAATTTAAGAATACAATAAGGCTGTCAGCTGACAGCCTTATTGCGCCAGCCGACGCCCTTATTGTATTTTTACAAAATTATCCTTCCCCTCGCTGCGGGTAGTGAGGAGGGAAGGACAATTATTGTAGGTGGAAATATTATGAGTTAGTGTTTTTTTCGATGACTATTGTAGCGAATTTTCCAACCTGACCAAAGGCACCAGGCGAGGGCCAGACCTATGAGGAAAATGTAGAGGAGTGTGCCTTTGCCCAAGAAGGTGTAGATGCGACCAGTGTGGATTTCTATGCAGACATTGCGCAGCGACATGGGGAGAGAAGCCATGCGCGAAGGCATGGGGAGAGCGGGAGTGCCGCGATAGTAGTCGACAACGATGGGGGATTTACCGAAGTGAGAGGTGAACCCCGCCACGGCATTTTTCCCAAGGGGGATTCCGCGAATGGGTTCGGCGGGGCGCCCCGTGAAATAATCGGTCACAGTGCCTTTTTTTCTGTCCCAGCGAAACATACCATAGAAAGAGCCGATGAGCCACTGCCCATGCTCGTCCTTCTCCTGCACGTTGATGCCCATCACGCTCACAGGCGGTTGCGCCGTCACGGCTTGCGGTTGTGCGTGTAAATCCTTGAGAGAGAAGAAACCTTCTGAGGAATAGAGCAACCATTCCTGCTCATTGGTGTCATAGCGCAGCGTGCGGAGCTTCTCATGCCAAGGATTGTTGCTATCCATGGTGGTGAAGGGGATGGGAGGAATTTTTCCCGAAGCAAGAGCTATAAGTGCTGGTGGGCGCAACATCCATCCCGTGATGCAAAGGAAAAGTGTCAAGGCGATAGTGAGTTTTCCAATGTGGTTGTGCCATGCCGAAAGTTTGCGCTGTAGCAAACGTCCTCTGCCTTTGCCCAAATGGGGGATAAACCAGTACACAACGCCCGTTAGCGTTAAGAAAATGAGGACGATTGCGATACTATCAACGAGGAGTACGCCCACGATTCCGAAAAGCTCGCCACTGTGTAAGAGCCAGATGGTGCGAAATAGCGATACTTTGCCGTCGTCGGTGGAGGCTCGCGGCAGACTGATACGGGTGAAGTTCGTATGGGGCGATTGAGCCAAGAAAATGTGTGAGCGACCCGTCACGATGAGGCTGTCGCCCAGGGTGGTGATGTCGCTTAGTTTTTCGCTCTCTTCCCGAGGCAGCACTATTTCGCTCCATTGCCCATTGGGTTGCAGACGATAGAGCCCATACTGACCCAGCGCGAAGACTTCGCCAGCGGGCGTTGTGACCATGCCGCGAATCTGACGGAAGTCGGCCCCATGGGGTAGTCCTTGGTTGAAATCCGTGACGGACAACGCCGTGCTATCCGTTTGCCAAATGCCGCTGTTGCCATAGATGAGCACCTGCTTTTGCCAACGCATGGTTCCGCGCAGAAGTCCGCCGTTCCATTGTGTGTAGCGATAGTCGGAAGGAAGTACGGAGCGACTGATATTGACATTTGAGAAAAGTTCAGCATGGTTCAACACCAGTCCCGACACGCAGAACATGATGATGAAGAAACCCAATATCAGTCCGAACCATTTGTGGTGCTTACGCCAAACTGCCTTTTTCATTTCTTTTTTTCTTTTTTGAAAGTGGTCACAAAGATATAAATCTTCTGCTTTATTTTTGTTGTAGAGAAGCAGAAGAGAGGAAAAGTGAATTGTACACCTATGCACAATCAGCTGTATATCGGTGTATAATTCACTTTGTTACTCATTAAAAGCGTACATCCTTATTGTTTCTCATACTATCTTCTATCTGAGAGAGCAGAGAGGCGTATCTCTTACTCTTCTTTTTCTGCCGGAGTTTGAGGCGCATTCGTGCGTTTCTTCACCGCACCTTTTCGCCAGAGATAGATGCCTAAGGCGATGAAAACAACGAGGATGCTACTCATCTCGAAAGCATACTTATCAGGCTCTACCCAAAATTCGTGAAAGAAATTCATACGTCCCAAAATCTCTACGGGTGTCCAGAAGATGATGACCGTAGCGATGGACATACGGATGTTAGCTCCCCAAGAAGCCAACTTGAGTTGATTCTTAAACATGAAGATGGAACCGATTAAGCAGCCCACTCCCACGAGGAACGTGATGGGGTGGTGATCGCCGAGGAAGTTCTTATCGTAGCAGAACATCAAGAGTAAATAGAGCGCCCAAAGAATCATGTTGATTTCCATAAAGGTGACGATACTTGTGTGGCGCGTCATGGGTTGCGTGACGATAACCTTTCGTTTGTCCTTGAAACATACTTTCTGAATCCATGTGATGAAGTCGCAACCGTTGCGCGTGCTGAAGACGTACATCACCATCATCATCATCCACATACCAAAGGAAGCAGGCAAGATGAGGTATTCAGGCTTTGTCACAACTACTCCATTCTCGATTTCAGGATTCACGCCGTGGCGGCGCGCGTAGTAGAGGAAAAGAAACTCTACCCAACCTGTCCAGAACAGTAATCCGCCGATGAGTCCCCAAAGCGTTTGGCGCGTGTCGCCTTTGACAAAGACGCCTATGATGACCATGCACAAACCCACAAAGCCCAGCATGAAGCCTGCAACGTGCATCGCGCCTTCGCTCATAAACTTCTCCATCATAATCATCAAACCATGCCCCAACGGCATAGAGAAGAGGACGAGGAGAAAGGAAGCGATGGTTCTTCCCCAATAATTCTTTTTCGTTTTCGTTTCCATTTTTCTTATTTTAATTCGTCACAATAATAACTGATCTGTCCGCCCGTGTCGCCAATCTGAGTGTCGGCCTTGTACCAACTGATGAGCTGCAGTTTGAAATAACGCTTTCCGTCGGCGGTTCTCACAACGTAAGTGTGGAACGATGGTGCATAAACGGGAGGAGGGCCTGTAAAGGTCATTGCCTTTGCCAGGATGGGGTTGGCATCTGTCAGAGTCGTTGCTGGTCCTTTGTTAGGATCGAACCAAGGGTTTTCTTCAAAGTTGAGATGGTTGGCAATGAGATATTTGTTCCAGTCGTTGCGCGACATGGTGATAGAAACCGAATGGTCGTCCACCGCCCATTGCAAATCAGCAGGGAGTTGCGCCACGGTAGTCCATTTCTCATACTGCCCATTGCCCAAATCGGCCGCAGCTCCTTGTCCGTTGCCCGAAGTGCCACTATTGGTGCGTAGGCGGTATCCGCAGAAAGCGATGTCCCAATCAAGGCGGTTTTTCTGTTCTCCTTCGGTGATGTCTTCATTCACCTTGTTGCGGTTGAACATTTGCCCCGTGCGCAGGTTGATGTAGAGCCAATCGTTGGTGACACCAGTGGAATAGCCCGTGGTGCGTGGGAGCACTTTCCCCGTGAACGGTTCAGAGTCGTAATCAACGCAGGACGTTAGCAAAGCGGCCGCTGCTATTATGGTAAAAAGAAAGTGTTTCATTTCTTACGTTTTAATGATTTAACAATGTCGTCGACGAGGAATTCCAGCTGCATGTATCCTCTTGCTCCGCAGGTGGCAGGTACGTTGAACATGGTGATACCCGAGCCCAAGGTGTGAGGCACATAGTTGAAGATGTTATCAACTCCCAGCGTCACTTTCACCTTGTTGTAGAAAGTTTGCACCACAGCGAGGTTGCACAAAACATAGGCGGGGAGCGTACAACGGAAATATGCATCGTAGCTCTTCTTGTGTTCCTCCACCCACACGCGATCTTGCACGTCGAATTTCTTTTCGCCCATGAGCGAAGCACTGAAGATGGTTTTCAGACGATAGTTGGGGCGACTGAAAACATAGTCGAGACTACCCGTTGCTGCATGGGGCGAAGTGGTATTTACCTGAATGCCATTCTGCTTGCTCACATTCACATAGCTATATGTGGCGTTGAGCGTGAAGTTGTCCGTCATGCGCCATTTCAGAAGTGCTTCAACGCCCAACATACGCTGACTGCTGAGGTTGATGTATTCGAAGTTGTACTGCATATCATAGATGTGCCAGATACCTTCTATCTTTTTGCGGAAGAAATTCCCGTAAGCGTTCACGTTGATGAAAAAGCGGTCTTTGCTGTATTCTGCACCAATGGAGAAATAGTTGTTCTTTTCTGGTTTGAGCTCCTCACTACCTCTGATTTGGAACATACCCAAGTGGTCCCAGTTGAAGAAGAGTTCTTTGATGCTCGGTGCGCGATACCCCATAGAATAGTTGGCGCGGATAGCCCAATGGTTATCAGGCGAAAACTTTACCGCAATTTTCGGCATCCACATGAAGCCGAACGCTTTGGAAAAGTTGGTGCGCACGCCCGTGGAAAGCATCCAATGGTCGTTGGGTGTCCACTCGTCCTGCAAGAAGTATTCTGTTTCGTGGAGCGAGCGGGTGGTCATCTTGCGATTAACAAAGCGGTCGCTTGTGAGGTCGTCCGTAGTGTGTTCCACGCCAAAGATCATGCTGTGTGCGGCGAAGTAGGTGCTTGTTAGCGTGAGGCGCGGTTCGAGGATACGACTTTTGTAGACTTTCTTTCGTTCGTCGATACGCTCATGACGCTTAAAGCGGTCGTAGAAATCGCCGTGCAAACTTAGGTTCACAGAGAACCAATTCTTCACGTCGTATCTTGCTTTCATTCCCGCCATAAAGTCGCGACTCTGCGAGAAGGTCATGTCCTGAATCAAATCGTAGGAGTTGAGGAAAAACATAGAGCCATACACCTGCAAGGAGAGCTTGTCGCTGGGTTCGTAGTAGAACTTCTGCGCCACAGAGATGTGCTCCGTACCTTCAATACCCATGGGCGAACGTTCGGCCGCACCTGTCAGTGTAATATCGTGGGGGAGGAATGGGTTGGCCTCTTTTGTGTACACTTTTTTGTCGTGCTCCGACTGGTACATATAGAACGCATCGCTTTCGCTGTACAACACATCCGTTTGTGAGGTGAATGCTCCCTGCTTCATACCGGCCGAAACCCACGCTTGCAGGTTAGGGCGGTCGCTGTTTTTCTCAAACATATAGAGGAAGTCCTTGGGTTGTGGGTTCTTGTAGTTGCGCTCATTCCTTTGTGCCCATCTCATACCCGCCTGAATATCGAGCGGCTTTGTGGCCTTTTTAGAGATGAGATTGATAACCGCTCCCGAAGCACGGCTTCCATAGAGCGTGCTGCTCGCACCCTTCACAATCTCTACGCGGTCGATGGCGTGGAGGTTGAAACGTTCGTAGTCGAGATTGCCCGCCATATCGCCCGTCATGCGCTCTCCGTCTTGGAGAAACAGGACATGGCGCGCATCGAGTCCCTGCATAGAGATTTCGTTGCCGAACCCTACTTTCTGGATGTTCATTCCTGGTGTTTCTTGTTGCAAGGCGTGTTGCAGGTCGCTATACCCAGCGTCCACAAGTGCCTTTCCGCCCAACACCTGTGTAGTGATGGGCGAGAGCTTCACGGGGCGTTCTGTTCTGGAACCCGTAACTACAGCTCCGTTGATATACATCACGTCCTCGTTCATCTCCACCTTGAGTTCGTTTTCGGTAAGAGGGAGAGAGCCCGTGATAGGAATATAGCCCGTCACACTTATCTTATAAAAATAGTGGGGCATATCATCCGTTTCCAAATGGAGAAGTGCCTTACCATCGGTATCTGTAACCGCCTTGACGGCATGGGTAAGTTCTTTGTTGGTAGAAAAGCTCACCAGTGCGCCTGCCAAAGGATGCCGTGTGCCTTTCTCTACCACAGTCACCTTCACCTTGTGTTGCGCCAAAACGTTCATAGAGCAGGCGAGGCAGAAGAGCAGAAATAGTATGATTTTCTTTTGCATAGTCGTTTGTTTCAGAAAAAGGGGAGTGAAAATTTCTTCATTCCCACTACCCTTTATCACTTTGTTTCTTTTCTCCGCTCCTTACAAGCCGTGTTCTTTCTTATAGGCAGCGAGGTCTTCTTCGAATTTCTTAAATTCCTCCTCATACTTGTTGGTGCGGCTCTTATCGATGGTTTGCAAGAAACATTCGGAGCTTACGTTCATCATATTGAAATCAATGATAAAGTTGATTTCGTGTGTCTTAACATTGTAGAAGCCCTTTACCGAACTACCTTTCGATACGGAATTCTTGGCTTGGTTGTTGACCACCAGGTGGCCATCTGCACCTTGAAACTTTATCCAGTTGTCTCCCTTATATTCTTTCTTTTCCCACGAGGAGAGTTGCATAATTTTCGCATCACAAGCAAACGTGATGACAAGGGGCATTTGTCCGACTGTAAACTCGTTTAACCGAACTGTAAGGGCGTTCTTGTCTGTTTTGCTCCAACTGAAATTGACCTTCGTGGGGCAGCCTTGTGGGAGTAAGGTTTTGTTTACGCCATTCATCAAAACGCGTGTGTTGAGAACGAAATCTCCATTCAAGAAGCTCTTAGCCTCTGCCACCAAAGTTTCAGACGTATCCTTCTTGTCTAAATTCTCATCTGAAGAACAGGAACCGAGCAAGAGGAAGAAGCCAAAAATGAGTAGATACTTGATATTTGCCAAAATATAGTTGTTTAAATGTTTCATTCTTTATTGAATTTGAGGTGTTGTTTGTATCACTTTTAGAGAGA
>CAUSYJ010000098.1:0-6620 GCA_963535845.1 uncultured Alloprevotella sp. | reverse complement strand
GAAAATCTCTATATAGATTTGTTGTGCCACTTCTTCTCTCTTTTCGATTGCGATGTTTTGGACTATTGGCAGAAGGATTGAGTAGAGAGTTTCTTTCGTTTAGATGTTGGGGTATGTTTTGCTTTTTTCAAGCTCTATGTGTGAGAAATTGCGAGCTAAGATTATTGCTATTTTGTGCAAAAAGTGCCAAATGATGCTTTTCTATAGAGTGTGCTTTGCTACAATAAGGGCGTCAGCTGACACAATAAGGATGTCAGCTGACAGAATAAGGATGTCAGCTGGCGCAATAAGGAAAACGACGAGTTCGAAGTATGTATATATGGCTGTTCTAGTGTTAGAAACTTATGCGTTGCGTGTGAAAACGTTTAGAGTTTGAGTTCGCCGTCGTAGGAGATAGGTTGGCGATGGACAGGTTGTACGTACAGATCGAAGCGCCCATTGTCGAAGATGTTGAGTGTGTATTTGAAAAAATCTTCTGCAGTACGCACTGAGATGTAGATGGTGGTGCAATTTTTCTTCTTCCGAACTTGCTGAAAACTTTCCATTTTCTGTTCGAAATCCAACGCGTTACCCATATTGTAGGACGAATGATAGACAGCTCCGAAATAAGGAAGATAGCTGCGCAACGTGTCGCCTTTAACTTCCAGAAAGAACTCTCCACCAACGTATTTGCTCGATGCACTGACAGGGTACATATTATTGACGTTTAGTGTGAAATGCTTACTGTTGAGCGCATTCTGTAAAACCGTAGAAACTTGTTCCGCCTTTTCCGCACGTTTCTGTCCTGCAATATTCTCCGAAGCGGTACAAGCCGTAAAGAAAGCCGTCAGCATAAACAGTATGAGCATCGGGCTTATTATGTTATTTTTCTTTCCCAGCATAATTGAAAGTTTTAGTGTGGATATGCGAATATAAAAAAACTCTTTGGTAGTGACCAAAGAGTAAGCTGTTTTTACAGATAATTTCTGTTTGTTTAGTTTTCTTACGAATCTGTCTAAGTGGTTTATTATCAGTTTGATATATTCTGTTTGTAGTAGTTGTATGAGGGTTTATTTTAGCAATCGATACATACCACCTGGAAGCACTTTGATGATGCCGCGCAGCTCCATAGATAGGAGCAATGTATTGACTTTATTGAAAGGGAGAGCCGTTGCTGTGACAAGGTTGGAAATCGTGTGAGGACGCCCATCTGCAAGACTTTTGCAGATACATTCTTCTTCGGGTGAAAGTTCAGGGAAAAGTTCGCGCTGAATAGGTTTCAACGTTTTCGGTTGTGTCCATTGCAGTGCCAGCGTGATATCCTCGGCCGATGTGACCAGTTGTGCCGTTTGTTGTGCGATGATGCGGTTGCAACCCTCGGAATAAGGGTCGCCAATGCGACCAGGATAAGCAAAGACATCGCGATTGTAGTTCTGCGCCAGATGTGCCGTGATGAGTGCGCCGCCTTTTGCCGCACTTTCTACAACGATCGTGGCATCCGCGATGCCTGCTACAATGCGGTTGCGACGCACAAAGTTGCCCTTGTCTGGCTTCGTGTTGGAAGGATATTCTGTGAGCAGTCCGCCCGTTTCCAACATACGTATAGCCGTGTCGCGATGGGAGGCAGGGTAGATGCGGTCTAAGCCGTGCGCCAAGACACCTATTGTGGGTAATTTATACTCTAAGGCGTTGCGATGAGCGTGGATGTCGACGCCATAAGCAAGGCCGCTGACGATGAGCGTGTCGGGCAAAAGGTGCGCCAGGTCTTGCAAAAGGTGGCGGCAGAGGTCTTTACCGTATTCCGTGATATGGCGCGTCCCCACAACGGATAAGATGTGCGGCGCATTGAGTTGTGCCGTTCCGCGATAGAAAAGGAGAAGCGGAGCATCAGCACAATTGCGCAAACGCTCGGGATAGTCCGCGTCATCAAAGCTAAGGATGCGTATGGACTTACTTTGGCAGTATTCCGCCTGCTGTTCCGCCCATTTGAAAGCTTCGGGCGCGTTTTTTAGCGCAGCTTGGAGTTTTTCTGGAGCATCTTTGCCGCTTTCGAAAACAGCCTGCGCCGAACCAAATTTTTGATAAGCCTCCAGCGCTTGCGCTTGGCTACAGCCACGCAAGCGAGAGAGAGCGAGAAGGAAATGTTGTTCGTTCATAGAGGTCAGAAAAGGAAAACCGTGTTTTGAAGTAGTGGCGTGGAGTTAAGGAACGAGTTGTTGGAGTTCCTCACAGTCGCCCAGACGGCCGTTTACTATAGCAACCACCGTGGTTTGGGCTTTCAAGCACAATTGGCGGTCGGGGAGGCGCAACAGTTGCTGTTCGAAAACGTATTTGATGCCTTCTCTGCGAACAGAGAGCTGTGAGAGAAATTCATCGCCGGGGTG
Source organism: uncultured Alloprevotella sp. (assembly GCA_963535845.1). Taxonomy (GTDB): domain Bacteria; phylum Bacteroidota; class Bacteroidia; order Bacteroidales; family Bacteroidaceae; genus Alloprevotella. The sequence goes on along the minus strand of CAUSYJ010000098.1, from coordinate 4,257 downwards.
GAGCGGTGTTTTGAATTGCATTTCTAAGCGAGCCACCACGGTGTCGATGCCGCGGCGATGCAACTCGTCGAAAGCAAATCCGCGCGACCGAATGAATTCATTACGCGTGTGTTCAGTATAGTGCTGATAGTTGGCGTTATTAACGATTCCTTGAATGTCGCATTCATAATCGCGCACTTTTATTCTAAGTTCAAAGATAGGAGTCATAATGATAGAATGTTTTATGTAGTTTTACGTAAATATTCTGTGCCGAAGCGACAGCGGATACAATTGCGTTTATCGCAGTATTCCCGCTTCAGCTGGATGAGAGCTTGGGAGTCGGCCGCATTGCGTACAGGGAGTCCTGCTGCTGTCCAAGAGCGTGTGATGAAATTGTGTTCTGCCCGTGTCTCTTCCAAGAGGTTGAAAGCGCGTTCACAAAGGCTTTCGTCGAGGCGTTCCTTTCCGTAGGTAAAGAGCAGCGGAGCAACGGTGTTGATGATAATCAAATCGAGACTAGTGTTTTGTAGCTGCTTTGAACTCTCAACGGAATCGGTGCCGAAGGTATAGTGGCGTCGCCAATAGTCCGTTGCTTCAGCGCGCAACAGGGCGCGGAGGCTGTCCAGATTGCGAGTTTCGAGGATTCGAGAGAAGTTAACGCCTTGCCGGAAGTAGAGATCAACAAGTTGCGACAAGCGAACGTGTGGGAAGTTTTGTGGGCGGAGTCGGAGAAATTTCCAATGGTGGAAGTCCATTGGCGTAAGTGAGAACTTGTGCTTTAGAAAGGCATATTCCTTTTGCAAACGGCAAAAATAATCATCCCGACGCTCTTGCGCCACCGCTGCATCGTCTAGCAAACCTGCTTGTCCGAAAAAGAAAGCCTCCACCTGGAACGCATTATCACGGTGTTTCCCAACCGCACTTGGCTCAATGAGAAACGCCCATTCCTCGAAAGCTTCAGAATTAACCGAAAAACCAAAGTTGCGAGCTAAGGCAATGAAGAACGTACGCTCCCAATCGTTGCGCGTGCGTTGTAGATAGCCGTGCAGACGGTTGGTTTTGTCCTCCAAGCGCTCAGCCGTCAGAGCCGCCAACCATGCGTGTTTCTTGATGTCGGGGAGGTGGGGGATGATGCGATAGCAGGGAGGAAAAGTGTCTTCGTGGAGCAGTTCTTCATAGTTGCGGAGAATCTCGGGCGGAACCGTAAGTATGAGTTGGGGCAAGGATTTGCCATCGAGCGTAAGTGCCTGCTCATCGGCAACGGAAACCACATGGAGCACTACGTTGTTGTATGCAGCGTCCTGCTGGTGCTGATGTCGAAACCAGTCCGAAGCACGTTCGTGAATTTCAACATTTCCCACCCACAATTGCCCGCCTATTTTCACTTTTGCGTTAAAGAAGTCGGGGCCAGCATTGAAGTTGTGTAGACCGGGATCTATTATGTCAATCTCGGCGCCGTCTTCCGTGTGCAACGTTCCGAGAGGGTAGATTCGGTGTTGCCAAACGTAATGGAGCAATTTTTCCATATTTGTGTCCATACTGGTTTAAACGAACAAAGGTAAGGACTTTTCTCGAAACGTGCAAGTATGCTTACTCCCGCCTTTTTCTGTTCACGGGGTAAGATTTTCTCCCTGCAGGTGAGAAAAAAGATTGAAATTGTCAATAATTCAAGACAAAAGAGAAAGCGGATACAATACTTCCGTTGATAATTTATTTTGTACTTCCTTATTATAGGTGTACCTTTGCCACGATTACAAAAAACATTGATTTGAAGACATTTGAAGAACTCGGCGTTTCGGAGGCTATCCGTCGCGCTGTGGAAGAACTGGGATACGAACAACCTATGCCCGTTCAAGAAGAAGTGATTCCCTATCTTTTAGGCGAGAACAACGACGTGATTGCACTTGCTCAAACGGGAACGGGTAAGACGGCAGCATACGGACTGCCCATTTTGCAAAAGGTGAATCCCAGTAGCCGATCCACGCAGGCAATAGTGCTAAGCCCTACGCGTGAGCTCTGCCTGCAGATTGCAGACGATTTGAAAGACTATTCCCGCTATATCGACGGCCTTCATGTGCAGGCTGTTTATGGCGGTGCCAGTATCGACAGTCAGATACGTGCGCTGAAGAAAGGCGTACAGGTTATTGTGGCTACGCCTGGTCGCTTGATCGATTTGATGAATCGAGGTGTAGCTCGTTTGGACGAAGTACAGAACGTGGTGCTTGATGAAGCCGATGAAATGCTCAATATGGGTTTCTCGGAGAGTATTGATGCTATTCTTGCGGGAGTGCCTGAGGAGAGAAACACATTGTTGTTCTCGGCCACGATGAGTAAAGAGGTGGAAAACATTGCAAAGAACTATCTCCACAACCATAAAGAAATTGTTGTCGGTTCCCGTAATGAGGGGGCCGAGAAGGTTAATCATGTCTACTACATGGTGCAGGCGCGCGATAAATATGCGGCACTGAAACGTGTGGTGGACTATTATCCGCGTATCTTCGCCATAGTGTTCTGTCGGACACGTATGGAGACGCAAGAGGTGGCAGATAACTTGATTCGTGACGGCTATAATGCCGAAGCGCTCCATGGCGACTTGAGCCAGGCGCAGCGCGACCTGACAATGCAGAAGTTCCGCCAGCACACCATTCAGCTGCTTGTGGCAACCGATGTAGCTGCTCGCGGCTTGGATGTGGACGACCTGACCCACGTTATCAACTACGGATTGCCCGACGACATTGAGAGCTATACCCATCGCAGCGGCCGAACGGGGCGTGCAGGTAAGCGAGGTACGAGTATCTGTATTATCCACCAGCGTGAAAAAGGAAAAGTACGCGCCATAGAGCGTATTCTGGGCAAAGAGTTTGAGGTTGGCGTTCTGCCGGAGCCCAAGGAGATTTGTACCAAACAGCTCTATCACGTCATCGACCGCTTGGAACATCAAGAGGTCGACGAAAACGAAATTGCACCCTTCATGCCTGAAGTGCTTCGCAAGCTCGATTGGCTCACAAAGGAAGACCTCGTGAAGCGCGTTGTTGCAGACGCTTTCGGACAGTTCCTAAAATATTACGCCAACGCACCAGAAATCCTACAGCCGAAAGATCGTGGCGGCAAGCACGATGAAGGCGGCGGTTTCTCACGTCGTGGACGTCGTGAGGACGGACCGCGCCGTGCCGAAGAAGGTTATACTCGATTGTTTATCAATTTAGGGAAGCGCGATAATTTCTACGCTCGGGAAATCATCAACCTTATCAATCGCCATGTGAAAGGCAATGTGGAAATCGGACGTATTGATTTGACGCAGAATTGTTCTTTCTTCGAGGTTCCCGAAGGCGAGGCCGAAATCGTTCTCAAGAAGATGCGCCGCGCCAAGGTAGGCGATCGCCCTGTTGTAGTGGACAATGCCGATAGGGATGCTTCTGCCACAGAAGAGCGCAGGGGACGTAAGCAAGCAGGAAAGGGACGTGGCGAGCGCGGTGCTCGTGGCGAACGTTTCGATAAGCCGCGTAAACGTCGCTCGGACGAAACTGCAGCGAAACGGCCGAAGAAGAAAGGTAACAAAGAAGCCGACTGGCGGAAATTTTTTGAATAAACATAACAATACATGATAAGAAAACTCATTATGGGGCTGCTCTTGTTGCTCGCTATGCCAGCAGCAGCGCAGCATTTGCAAATGAAGATTGGAGGCGGCTTTGCTTCCCATCATGCTGATGCCAAACTTGTTGGCGCTTTCAAGGCAGGCTTGGGTTATGAGATTGAACTTAGTCAGCACTTGACGGTGACGCCATGGCTCACAGCTTATGCTAAAGGCTGGAAGGACAAGGATCAAGTGGTGAAGTATTATGACGAGCAGGGCAATCCTATTCTTAATGCCGACGGCACACAGCGTACCGGCATAAAGAGCCGTACAACATCAGCTAATTATTTGGAAGTGCCCGTCCTTTTCAACTACTATCTGCGCCTGGATGAGTCGCGCTACGTTGTTTTGAGTGCAGGACCTTATGCCGCTCTTGGTATCAACGGTCAGCAAAAGACGCGTGGCGATGCTGAACAAGAAGGCAGTCGCAAGGTCTTTTATAAGACTTCTACGTTCAAAGGAGCGGGCGTTCATCGCTTCGATGCGGGACTGACGGTAGGAGTTGGTTATCAATTTCCCACTCATATCACCGTGGGCGTGGAAACAGATTTCGGTCTCCTTTCCTTTGATAAATCGGGTGCGCGCAACGTTTCTGGGCTCATTACTTTAGGCTATCAGTTCTAAATACCCTGTTAGTGGTATTG
>CAUSYJ010000097.1:0-6646 GCA_963535845.1 uncultured Alloprevotella sp. | reverse complement strand
GGGCGATATAGAGCTGTGAGGCAAAGGCATAAGCCCAATTTCGCAGCGGGTTTTCGTCTTTGAGATACAGTTCGCTGATGGGAAGGTAGAGGATAGTGAGCAGATAGGGGATGAAGGCTTTGATGTCGACGATCCCAGACATGACGAAGGCGAAACTAAAGAAAAGATAGACTCCGGCCGTGGTGCTGATGAGGCGGTTTACGTTAGCTCCCGTGTGGTTATTGACATTGGTGCCGAACTCCCACACCGTGACTCCCGTGATAAGGGCGAAGAGCAGCGTGAAGGACAGAGCCGAGCCGATGATACACCCGATGACGACTAAAAGAAAGAGTGTGCCAGTGATGGCGCGCGTAACTAAATTGTTCATTATGGGCAGATGTGTATAAAATGGAGAAGTCCCGCAGAAGCACTTTGCGGCATTTCTGCGGAACTCATTTGTTATTGTTTTTCTTCGTTCTGATGGTCAGTAGAAGGGTTTTCTTCGGCAACAGGAGGTACTACTGGAATGGGCGGAAGCTCATTGCCGGCAGTGGTTGGAGGAGTGGGGGGCGTTTCCTGCTGTGGAGCGTTGGATGCTTCAGCAGCTTTCTGTTTCTCTATGGCGTGTTGTTGAGCCATTTCTTCAGCCTTCTTGCGATTGGCAGCCTCTTGCTCTTCCAGCAACTGGTCGCCGCGGCTCTTCCATGGGCGCGGACCGAAGATTTCCTCTACGTCCTCGCGATAGATGACCTCACGCTCCACGAGCAACTGGGCCAGGCGGGCGTGCTTCTCCTTGTTCTCGGTGAGCAACTTCTTGGCGCGCTCGTATTGCTCTTTGATGATGCGATGCACTTCAGCATCAATTCTCTCGGCCGTCTTTTCTGAATACGGTTTGGAGAAGTTGTATTCATCATTATTATAATAGCAGAGGTTGGAAAGTTCGTCGCTCATACCGAGGTAAGCCACCATTCCGTAGCTACTCTTGGTGGCGCGCTCCAAATCGTTGAGTGCACCGCTCGAGATGTGGCCCGTGAAGAGTTCTTCAGCAGCACGTCCGCCCAACAAGGAGCATAACTCGTCGAGCATTTGTTCCTTCGTTGTGATGGTACGTTCTTCGGGCAAATACCAAGCTGCCCCGAGTGCTTGACCGCGTGGGACAATGGTGACCTTTACGAGCGGGTTGGCGTATTGCAGCAGCCAGGAAACACTGGCGTGGCCAGCTTCGTGGAGTGCGATGACCTTCTTCTCGTCCTCTGTCATCACTTTCGTTTTTTTCTCCAGACCTCCAATGATGCGGTCGATGGCATCAAGGAAATCCTGCTTGCCCACCAACTCATGCTTATAGCGGGCAGCGATGAGTGCAGCTTCATTGCAGACATTGGCAATATCGGCTCCGGAGAAGCCTGGAGTTTGACGAGCTAAGAGTTCAATATCGAGAGAGGTGTCGTACTTCAGCGGACTGAGATGTACCTTAAAGATAGCCACGCGTTCGGGCAGGTCGGGGAGATCTACATGTATCTGGCGGTCGAAGCGACCAGCGCGAAGCAAGGCTTGGTCAAGGATGTCAGCGCGGTTAGTAGCTGCCAAGATGATTACACCTGAGTTAGTGCCGAAGCCGTCCATCTCGGTGAGCAACTGGTTGAGCGTATTCTCGCGCTCATCATTTCCGCCGAATGCTGCATTGCGACCACGGGCGCGTCCCACGGCGTCAATCTCGTCGATGAAGATGATACATGGCGCTTTCTCTTTAGCTTGTCGGAAAAGGTCGCGCACACGGCTAGCGCCAACACCGACAAACATTTCAACGAAGTCGGATCCAGACATGGAGAAGAAGGGAACGTTGGCTTCTCCGGCTACTGCTTTTGCCAACAAAGTCTTACCAGTGCCCGGAGGTCCTACGAGAAGCGCGCCCTTGGGTATCTTACCGCCCAATTCAGTATAGTGTCCTGGATTTTTGAGGAACTCTACAATTTCCTGCACCTCTTGTTTAGCACCCTCTTGTCCTGCAACGTCTTTGAACGTTACGTGTACGCCGTCGCCTTTCTCAAAGAGTTTGGCTTTGCTCTTACCAACGTTGAAGATGCCGCCACCTCCTCCGCCGTCGCCACTGCTGCGGCGGAACACCCAGAACCAGAAAAGGATGATGAGCAGCAGGGGGAGGAAGCTCGTTAATAGATTTGAAAAGAAACTATTGGATATCTCGTATCGAATAGGCCCTCTGTATTTGACAGCCTCTAAGAATCCCTGTACGTCATCCGTAGAGGGAATTCCGGCTGTGGCCGTAGGAGTCTGACCAACCTTACCGCTCTCTTTGCCAAAGACATCGCGGATGTGGCTACTATCAATCAAGATTTTTGCATTCTGCTCGCTCTTATTGACAGTGATACTCTTTGCATAGCCTTTTTGAACGTAGGCTTTGAAGGTAGTATAGTCGATGTCCTTATCTGCTGAGCCGCCAAAACCTGTACCCATGAAGAGTACATAGCTAAGCCCCAAGACGATAAGGAGATAAACCCAAGTGAGGTTGAACTTAGGCATCTTATTTTTTGAACCGTTCTGTTTCATGTTTTGTGTGTTAGTCTAAATTGGGAATCTCCGTCAGTTCGCTGTCTTCCCAGAGATGCTCTAAGTCGTAATACTGGCGCGCAGAAGGCACAAAGACGTGCACCATGACAGTGCCATAATCCAGTGCAATCCATTCAGCTTGCTGCTCTCCTTGTACGGCGGCCGGTTTTTCGCCTATTTCCTTTCGAGAAGTATCTGCCACCGATTCAGCGATGGCCTCCACCTGCTGAGGATTGTTGCCTGTGCAAATCACGAAATATTGGGCAGGTGCTGTGCCAATTGAAGTTAAATTGGCCGTTATAATATCAAAGCCTTTCTTCTCTTGGATTCCGCGAACGATGGAATCCACTATTTGGGTCGTTTCTGTCATCTTTTTTTGAGTACGATTATTTGGGGAACAAATTTAGTGCTTATTTTCCGAACGACCTTGTGCCGATGATGGAATAAAATAAGGACGCTGCGATTTTCGCTTATTTGGCTGATTAACAAAGAGCGTGCCGAAAGGAGGGAAATAAAATTTTAGGCTGATACAATAAGGCTGTCAGCAATTTTTTTAGAAAAAGTTGTGGGAACATTTGGTGGTTATGAAAACAAGTACTACTTTTGCACTCGCAATCGGGAAGGAAAGCCCGAAAGCCCAAAGAAATTGGGGTATGGTGTAATGGTAACACTACAGATTCTGGTCCTGTCATTCTTGGTTCGAATCCGAGTACCCCAACACAATTTAGCCGCTACAAGTCAAAAGATTTGTAGCGGTTTTCTTTTTGTGTTTGTCAATATGTATCTGCTGGTTCTTTTCGGATAGGTTTATTTGGTTGTTGCTTTTTTCAAAACAGTTTTCTACAATAGTCTCAAAAGCCTTGAGATACAATAAGGATGTCTATTTTAGGGCTGTGGAAAACCCTGTGGATTTCTGGTGGAAGAAGCTTATTTTTGTCCCTCTTTATTGTGTTCGTCGGTAGCTTTATTGCGTTTGAAAACAGAATAAGGCTGTCAGCTGACAGAATAAGGCTGTCAGCCAGCGCGCTTATTGTATTTGCGAACATAATAAGGGTGATAATAGTTGGGAGAACTTCCTTCTCCGATGCCTCTGATTCGTCTAATGGGGCTGAAGTGGTATTCTCCGTTCCGTCCGAATTGTTTGTTCTCATCCGAGAATAAACCTTTTTTGTATGCACAAAAAAGGCTGCCTTTTGTTGAGGCAGCCTTTGAAGATATTATGGGAAATGGGAATTACTTGATGTAAACTTTCTTTCCATTCACGATATAGAGGCCTTTACTGGGATTGTTCACTCGGCGGCCACTCAGGTCGTAAACTACGTTTGAGTTATTTGTATTTGGTGTCACTTCTATGATACCCGTTGTGGGCACTTTCTGATAAACGCGAATGTAGTCGAAGCGAGTTTCATAAACGTGGTTGACATCAGGATTAGCGGCCCAACTACCGTTGCCCACACTCTGGTTGAGAATGAGGTAGAACGGTTTTGTGAATGGCCACTGTCCATTGTCGAGTGCGTTCTGATCGGTACTCTTTGCGTAGCTACCCACCTCTTGTCCGTCTACAGTCCACGTGATGCGCTCTGCATCCCATTCTACACCATATACGTGCCAGTCGGCCACGTTAACGGCTTCATTGAAACCAGACTGTGGATTACTTTTGTTTCCGAGCGTGTAGGTCCAATTAGAATGTATGGTGTGGTAAGCGCGATTCTGTGTGTCGATAGTTTCGAAAATATCGATTTCACCAGCCTTGGGCCAACCTTCAGCAGGTGGTTGTGGCATCATCCAAGCAGCGGGGAAATTGCCGCGATGAGGATTGGTGCGAAGGCGAACTTCTACTTTGCCGTAAGTAAAGCTGTAAAGACCGCGCGTTTCAACAGCGCCTGTGAGCATATCAATATTGTCGGTGCTTTTGTCGGGATTAGGGATGGCGCGAGCAACGAGGCAGCTGTCTTGGCAGAAGATGACATCGTTGGAGTTGCTTATCCAGCGGTTCCAAGCAGCGCCGTAGCGAATAGAACGTGTCCAGCGTGCAGGGTCGGGCTGAGTGCCGTTGAGCTGGTTGAATTCATCATCGAAAACGAGGATGTATTCTCCTGCAGCCTCTTCAGCAGCTGTTGCTGGTTCAAAGGTAGGGTAGAATTCGAGGTCGCCGTCAACGTAGCCACCATTGAGTTGCAGCATTCCGCCTTTGAGGTCGTTAGCAGTGAAGTATGTGTCGACATATTGCGCCACTTTGTTTGCAATGCTGTCGCCACCAAGGATGCCGTGGCGCAGACGTAGACCTGTCAGCTTGTAGCCTTTTTCAGATTTAGCCAAAACAGTGAGGCCTTTTCCTAATGGAAGTTCTGCATTGTTGAGATCTTTTCCATTGAAAGAAGTAAGTAGACCGTGATTGCTAAAAACTTTAGCGGTCACTTTCTCTCTCTTGGTGACGAGCACGCGAATATCTGCAATGGCACCCCCATTGTTTACGATGTTGTTTTGCTCATCAATGCGACCAGCAGGGTCTGCACTATCCCAGTCCACCTTATAGCGCATCAGATAGAAACCGTCAGCGAGGTTCTCAGGAATCTTAAATGCAGGAGTGTTGAGAGTGTTCAGGTTGTCAAGTTGAGTACCCGCACTATTATAGCGTGTTTGATCGCTCAGTGTCAAGCCTGAAAAGGAAACGAGATCCGTGCTTTCTGTGAGTGCTCCTTTGGCACCTACTTCTTCCACATTGAAATCTCCATCTTGTTCCTTATCAAGGTACACATAGGCGTTCATCCAGCCTGCACTGTAATTAACAAAAGGCTTTACCGTGCTACCTTGGCGAGCAATGAAAGACTTGTTCGTCAAATTGTGGTACATGAGTTCAGTGTTGGCCACGTTGTGAGCTATTTCGCCCAAGCCAACTCCGTTGAGAATGCGGTCGGTGCGAGTACGCTTTGTGGCCTTATCAAAATTTACGGGGTAGTCGTTTACAACAGTACTTGTACTACTGATAAAGAGCCCTTCAATCTCGAGATCACCGTCAACATAGATTGCGGGAATCGTGAAGGTGTCGTCTTTCTTGAATTGTGACTTCCTGAAGATAACATCTTCGTACTGTGGCGTGCTGTGGACAAGAGAATCGCCAGCCAAGTTGTAACCATGGCGCAGACGGATACCGCTATAGGTGAAACCGCGCTCGGGGTTCATCTTGATGGTGAAACTCTTACCGAACGGAATGCGATAGCTGTTGAGCTTAGAGCCGTCGGCAGCCAATACCTCACCATTACGGTTGGCATCGTTCACGTTGACGCTGTCGCCATGTACATTGAGGCGTACATCCACAATTGCACCACCGTTGTTTACAATGTTGTTGTCGTGTGAAGCATTACCACGTGGGTCTATATTATCCCAGTCCACCTTGTAACGCATGCGATAGAAGCCTATCGGCAGGTTTGCAGGAATCGTAAATGATGGTTGAACGAGAGTGTTACCATTATTTACAGAAGTTCCCTTACTGTTCTTGTTCTTATAGAACGAATAAGTAACGAGGTCGGAGTTGTCGGGTTTACCATTAGCTTGGATGTCGTAGGAGAACTTTCCATCGCGTCCATAGTCAAGGTAAACGTAACCGCTCATCCATGTACCAGAGTAGTCGAAGGCAGGAGTTACTGTTTGACCTGGTTTCACCTGGAACTGCTTAGAGGTGAGATCTGAGTAAACAGGAGTTTTGCCCTTTGTAATAGAAGCCGCCACATTGATCGTAGAAGCTTGTAGCTTTACAGCCTTCAAGCCACGGTCTCCGCGGGTGTAAGTTTGATCTTTCTTAAAGCTCGTGGGGTAATCCTCGCGCTCGATATCGGAGGTGGACTTATCGTTTACGACAATCTTGTCGATGTAGCACGCAAAGTCGGACGAACGCGTGTGAGAAGACTCTGCATCAGGTACTACCACAAGGCTATAAATATCTATGCCGCCAGCACCCTTGATAGGAAATACTGCATCGCACCACTGATCCGGTGTTACCGTATTGTTGGAGAAAACCCAGAATTGTTCCGTCTCAGCATTTTGACCAGCACGGTCTTTGCGTTTACCCAAACCAATGAGCATAACGCGACCACTTACAGGC
>CAUSYJ010000096.1:0-6658 GCA_963535845.1 uncultured Alloprevotella sp. | reverse complement strand
GGAATATAAAATCCGACCATTCTTTGCTGGTCGCTTTATTCTTGCGGGTGCATCACCTCGAAAGGTGTCTTACCTGCAGCTTTGAGTTTGAGGTAGAAATCAAGGCCATGCTTACGCAATTTGCAGCTGGGACAGTGTCCGCAACCATCGCCTGCTATGCCATTGTAGCACGTCAAAGTTTTGTGGCGCACCAAGTCCAGCACACCCAGCTCGTCACTTAAGGCCCATGTTTGGCATTTGTCCAGCCACATGAGTGGCGTGTGGATAACAAACTGTTCGTCCATGGCTAAATTCAGCGTCACATTAAGGCTCTTGATGAAAGAATCTCGACAGTCTGGATAGCCTGAGAAATCTGTTTGTGAAACGCCCGTGACAAGATGGAAGATGCCGCGCTCGCGTGCATAGACAGCAGCGATGCTCAGAAAGAACATGTTGCGCCCTGGTACAAATGTGTTTGGAAAACTATCGGCGGGCTTTTCTTGATCCATCTCCAGAGAGGTATCTGTCAGCGAGTTTTTGCCCAAACTCCCGATGAAACTCACGTCCATTTTGTCGAAATGTACGTCTGCTTTCTTGGCTATCTTCTCTGCCAGTTCCACTTCCAGTACGTGTTTCTGCCCATAGATGAAAGCAAGAGCGTAGACCTCTTTGAAGTGGGCTTTTGCCCAGTAGAGGCAGGTGGTGGAGTCTTGTCCGCCACTGAATACTACTAATACTTTATCGTTGTTCATTGTGTTCTATTGCTATCCTATTCCCAGATCTTGCAGCTTCTTTTGGATGCGAAAAAGAATTTCTATATGACCTTTCAGACCGGGACGTTCATACGATTCCAGCGCCATTTCGCTCATGAGATGACACGTCTTCTTTACATCTGGAATAGTAGTCGCCTGGTCGAGTTCTAACGAATCGGGCATTTCGTCCCTGTGCGCTGCGAGCCATTCGGTCAGAGCTTTCACTTCCTCTTTTGTGTAGAGTACTATAGGTTTTCGTGCAGCCATAAAATCTGTATTTCCTGCAAAATTAGTGAATTCTTTGCAGAATGCCTATACTTGTAAGCTAAGACAGGATGTGAACAGAGTTTGCTCACATCCCGTGCGTACAACTTTTTCTTGAAGCCTTTTTTTCTCTTTCTTATTCCTCTACGACAACTGTTCTTGTTTTTAGTTGTGCGCCTGCGGCTTTGGCTGCTTCACGGAATATCTCGTTTTTGCGATCGATAGTGAAGCGGCGGAATTTTCCAGCCATGCGGGTCAATTGGCCTTTTGGATTGAGCGCGTTAGCGTCTGTAATCCAATCTTCAGCGCGGTAGTCTTGCAACTTGTCGTTGGGAGTCTCTTCTGGCTCATATATATAATGGAGTCGTTGCAGAGACACCGTGAATTTGTTGTCCTCTACCTGGTAGATAACATCATAGAAGAAGCGCGTGCGATGGGTCACCCATGCTTTTTTCTTGAAGTAGAGATATTCCTCGATGCGTGCAGCCAAGAGGCCGTTGGCCTCGTCGTTCTCCACAATGCGGCATTGAGGTAGTGCGTTTTCTCCCTTGATGAGTTGCTGCTGCGTGAAGTCGGTGAGTCGTTTGAAAATTTCGGTTTTGTTTGTGTTAGGCACATCGTAGGTATGGCTGAAGACCACCACACCTTGTTCATTGACAGGAACTGCACCTTTCAGATATTTTTGTTCTGTTTGAGCCACAACTGTCAGCGGCAAGAGGAGGAGCAGGAAAAGTAGTTTGCGGATTTTCATTGTGTTCTATTTTTGTTTGTGTGCAAATATAATAAATTACTTTCGGTCTGTTGTGCGAAAAAAACTAAATAAATGTGGATACTTTCTGATTCGCTCTTTTGCAAAAAAATCGTAATATTGCGGCCGTATGGGAAAAAAGCGAATAGGAAAGAAGCGTTTGACTGCAATGTTGGATGCTGCGGCTAAGAAATATGAGGTGCCAGAATTCTTGATGGAAGACCCGAGTTGTTTCATGCACAAGGTGGAGGGGCAGAGTAATCAGGAGTTGATGGGCTTCATTGCTTCTGTGTTTAGTTATGGCAATAGGCGACTATTCTTCCCGCGTATTCGGTTTTTTCTTGATGTTTCTGCCGGACAACTCGATACTTGGCTGCGGAGTGGAACTTTCCGCTGCGATGTGCCCGATGAGGCGCGTTGTTTTTATCGCCTCGACCAGTGGCATCATGTACGCCAATTCTTGGAGGGACTTTATGTACTCTTGCATGAATATGGAACGCTGGGTGAGTTTGTGCAGCAACGTGCCACAACAGGACTGCAAGCCGTCGAGGCGTTGACTGCTTATTTCTGTCGATGGGATGTAGGGCATTTGGTACCGAAAACTGCTAAATCTTCTTGTAAGCGTGTTTGTATGTTTCTGCGCTGGATGGTGCGCGATACTTCTCCCGTGGATTTAGGGTTATGGTCATTCATCGACAAGCGCTCTCTTCTTATTCCTTTGGATACCCATGTTTTGAATCAAGCTCTCTCACTCGGACTTGTATCCTCTCGCACTGCTTCTATGTCGGCCGTAAAGAGACTTTCCGACCGCTTACTTGAAGTTTTTCCCGACGACCCTCTACGTGCCGATTTCGCCCTCTTTGGTGTCGGCGTGAATGCGGCTGAATTTGTGGAAGAATAGAGAAAAATAGCATTTACCGACTTTTGTAAACAGGATTCTTATTTTTAGTGGCTGAGGAAAGCTTCCTTTTCCCTCCTTCTATGTGCTGTGCATATCTGTCTCCTTTCTGAGTGGTGAATACAATAAGGCTGTGGCTTGGTTTCCTTATTGCGTTGGTGAATGTCCTTATTGTGTTGGCGGATACGATAAAGAAAATTATACATTTTTCTTTTCTGCTTTTCGATAAAAATGGAATGTCGAAAAGTTTTTCCTTATTGAAAAGACTCTTCTGAAGAGGAAACAGAAGTTTACTCTCTCCTGCAAATCCTTCGCAAAGCATAAAAAAAGAGTTTGTGGCTTGATTTAGAGAAATTTCCTCTTCTCTTTGCAGCTGGTATAATGTAAAAGAATTAGGCGGTAATAGTAGGAGGATAGGCAACTTTCGGATGCTTTTGACAAATAAGGTTAGAAAACGGAAAAAGGCAGCCACTCAACCCGCTGAGGGGAGTGGCTGCCTTTGTAAATATGTGTATGTCATTTAGGCTTGTCGGCCTACGTCATAGATAGCATGTCTTAAACGATGCCTTTGCCGTGGCAGTTCTTAAACTTCTTGCCACTACCACATGGACAAGGATCGTTGCGACCCGGCATCTTGTCTTTCACGATAGGTCGCTGCGGATGTTGAGCACGTGTGTCTTGTCCTGCGGCGGCCTGCTGATTGGGATCAGCCATAGGGTCTTCGCTACCGCGATTAGTAGTATAGTTCTGATTTCCGTGAACATCCTCTTCGGCTTCACGAACCTCTTCGGGGGCTGCTACAGGAATCTGGCAACGCATCAAAGTGCTAACGCTGTTGTTATTAATGCGGTCTACCATGTCGTCAAAGAGTTTCACACTTTCGAGTTTGAAGACGAGAAGCGGATCTTTCTGTTCGTAGGACGCATTCTGCACAGATTTCTTCAAGTCGTCAAGAGCGCGGAGGTTCTCCTTCCAAGCATCGTCGATGTTATGGAGCAGAATGGCCTTCTCAAAGTCGCGCGTCACTTCCTTACTCTCGCTTTCGTACGCCTGCTTCAGATTTGTGCGAATGTTATAGACAAGGCGTCCGTCGCTGATAGGAATGAGAATGTTTTCATACTGCTCACCTTGGTTTTCATACACCTGCTTGATGACAGGCATAGCTACTTCGGCCAAGCGGTCTGTACGGCGGCGGAAATTGGCTACTGCTGCTTGGAAAGATTGTTCCTTGAGTTCCTCGCGGTTCTTATTGAGCAGTTCTTCCTCTGTGAAGGGAACTTCCATCGCCATAATGTCGAGGAACTGTTCGCGGCAGCGTTCGTAGTCGTTGCCTGCTCTGTCGATAATGGTAACAATGCGGTCCCAAATCATGTTGGAGATGTCCATGCCTATGCGCTCTCCCATGAGGGCGTGGCGGCGTTTCTCGTAGATTACAGTACGCTGCTTGTTCATCACATCATCATATTCCAACAAACGCTTACGGATACCGAAGTTGTTTTCTTCCACTCTTTTTTGCGCACGCTCAATGGAGTTGTTCACCATCTTAGCTTCAATCATCTCACCATCCTTGAAACCGAGTCGGTCCATAACTTTGGCGATACGTTCGCTAGCAAATAGGCGCATAAGTTTATCTTCAAGGCTTACGAAGAATACTGAAGAGCCTGGGTCACCTTGACGGCCGGCACGACCACGCAACTGGCGATCGACGCGACGACTTTCGTGGCGCTCCGTACCTATGATGGCCAAACCACCAGCTCCCTTCACTTCGTCGGAAAGTTTAATGTCGGTACCACGACCTGCCATGTTTGTAGCGATAGTCACTGCACCCAATAGGCGTTCTTCTTCGCGAACTTCACCCGGAGTATTGTCGTTGATGCTCTTCTGGTATTGTTCTGCGCTTTGCTTATCACCAAACGCAGTACCATCGGCGGCAATATAGGACTTGCCTAATGTGCTCTTACCTGCTTGCGCAACAACCTGTGCCTCCTGTTGGTGAAGTTTTGCATTAAGAATCTGATGTGGGATGCGACGCAAGTCAAGCATACGGCCCAAAAGCTCGCTGACCTCAACGCTAGTGGTACCCACGAGCACCGGACGGCCTTGTAGGCGCATCTTTTCGATTTCTTCGATAACGGCCTTATACTTCTCACGCTGCGTGCGGTATACGCGGTCGTTCATATCGTTGCGAAGGATGGGGCGGTTTGTTGGAATCTCCACTACATCCAACTTGTAGATGTTCCAGAACTCACCTGCTTCCGTAGATGCAGTACCTGTCATACCGGAGAGCTTGTGGTACATACGGAAATAGTTCTGTAGAGTAATGGTAGCAAAGGTCTGTGTAGCAGCTTCTACTTTCACATGCTCCTTAGCCTCCACAGCTTGGTGCAGACCATCGCTCCAGCGGCGGCCTTCCATAATACGACCCGTCTGTTCGTCTACGATTTTCACCTGTCCGTCCATAACAACGTATTCTTCGTTGATATTAAACATGGAGTAGGCTTTGAGGAGCTGCAGGAGAGTGTGTACACGGTCGCTCTGGATTGCGTACTCAGCCAGCATCTGGTCTTTCTTGTCAACGCGCTCTTGCTCACTCAGCGTTGTGTCGGCCTCTACTTCCGACATTTCAGAAGTGATGTCGGGGAGAACAAAGAGTCTGTCGTTGTTCACTTCTTTAGCCAACCAAGCACTACCTTTATCCGTCAGATCGACAGAATTCATCTTTTCATCAACAACAAAGTAAAGCGGCTCGACAGCTTCGGGCATTCGTTTGTTGTTATTCTCCATATAGATTTCTTCCGTCTTGAGCATACCAGCTTTTACGCCCGGTTCGGAGAGGAACTTAATGAGCGGTTTGTTTTTAGGCAGAGCCTTGTGGCTGCGATAGAGAGAGAGGAAGCCTTCTTCAGTCTTTCCTTCAGCAATCAGTTTCTTTGCTTCGGCAAGATACTCAGTAGCGAGTTTTCGCTGGACATTTACGAGGCGTTCTACCAGCGGTTGATACTGCTCATACATCTGGTCGTCGCCCTTAGGCACAGGACCAGAAATAATCAGCGGCGTACGAGCGTCATCAATAAGCACTGAGTCGACCTCATCGACAATCGCGAAGTTATGTCCACGCTGTACGAGATCAGCTGGGCTCATCACCATGTTATCACGAAGGTAGTCGAAACCGAACTCGTTGTTTGTACCAAATGTAATATCAGCCAAGTAAGCTTGACGGCGCGACTGTGAGTTAGGTTCGTGCTTGTCAATGCAATCAACGCTGAAACCGTGGAACATGTATATAGGACCGTTCCATTCAGAGTCACGCTTGGCGAGGTAGTCGTTTACCGTCACGACGTGAACCCCGTTGCCGGTCAGCGCATTAAGGAAGACGGGCAGCGTAGACACAAGTGTTTTACCTTCACCCGTAGCCATTTCGGCGATTTTACCTTGATGCAGA
This sequence comes from uncultured Alloprevotella sp., assembly GCA_963535845.1. GTDB lineage: Bacteria > Bacteroidota > Bacteroidia > Bacteroidales > Bacteroidaceae > Alloprevotella. The sequence continues at coordinate 575 of CAUSYJ010000096.1, read as the reverse complement.
ACAACACCACCAAAGAGCTGAACATCGTAGTGGATCATGTTCCACGTTACCTCATTGCCGCCAGCAACCCAGTGGTTCTTATAGAGAGCTTTCTCTCCTTCAATGGTGACGAAGTCGTGTGTAGTGGCCAGTTCGCGGTCGAAGTCGTTAGCTGTCACCTCTATGATTTCGTTTTCGGTAAAGCGGCGCGCCGTGTCCTTAACGATAGAGAACACTTGGGGCATAACTTCGTTAAGCGCTTCTTCGTAGCGTTCGAGAACATCCTTTTCGAGTTTGTCGATTTGATTGAAGATAAGTTCGCGGTCCTCAATAGGAGTTTCTTCGATCTTTGCTTTGAGCTCGGCTATCTTTTCCTTGATGTCGTCCGCAGAGTGCTGAACTTTTTCTTTCAGTTCTTGCGTCTTAGCTCGAAGGCCATCATTGTCGAGCGCCTCAATCTCAGCGGCAGCTGCCTTAATCTTTTCTACAAGCGGCTGAATCAGCTTCATGTCACGCTGACTCTTGTCGCCAAATAGCTTTTGTAGGAATTTAATTATATCCATATTTGTATTTTTTTGTTATCAAATTGAGAATAA
>CAUSYJ010000095.1:0-6691 GCA_963535845.1 uncultured Alloprevotella sp. | reverse complement strand
ATATATATATTTGCAAAATAGTTATGCTAAATTCTTTCTTAACCAGAAATTCAAAATCATGAAACGTATCTCTTTCGTTCTTTTACTTGTATTCACACCTATTCTTTGCCTTTATGCACAGAATGGAGAAATAACAGGTAGAATCCGTGACCTCATCACAGAGAATAGCATCGATTCTACAGCAGTGACACTGTTGAGAACTGACAGCAGCAGAGTGGGAGCCACTTATGCAATAACAGAGCTTAGCTATACGGAAATAGATGGGAAACAGGTTTGGGATAGGAATCCGAAGGATGGAGCAATGTTCATATTAAAAGTTCCGAAGCCAGGTCGCTACATTTTGCGCTGCATGGCCGTGGGCTACAAAACAATGTACTTTCCCATCCACGTGAAATACACATCTGCAAGAACAAAATATGATGTGGGCGACTTCTATTTGCAGGAATCTTTTGTACAATTGGGAGAGGCTGTAGTGAAAGGTACCAAAATACGCATGTTCTACAAAGGTGATACGCTTGTGTATAATGCTTCTGCTTTCCAACTTCCTGACGGCTCTATGCTTAATGATCTTGTTGCTCAACTACCTGGAGCAGAAATACGCGATGGCAACATTTACGTCAATGGGCGCTTAGTTGAAAATTTGCTGTTAGGAGGAAAAGACTTTTTCAACGGCAATCCTCGTGCAGCTCTGGCAAGCTTACCCGCCTACGTGGCTAAGAACGTGAAAGTGTACACGAAGAAAGGCGAAAAGAGCAGTATGATGGGGAGCTCGATGGGAGACGAGCAATTTGTGATGGATGTACATTTGAAACGGAAGTATATAGGCACTTATATAGGTCAATTGGTGGCAGGATACGGAACAAAAGATCGCTATCAGGCAGGATTTAATCTAATGAAATTCAACGACTGCCAAAGTTTTAGCTTAGCCGGAGACTTCAATAATCGCAGCCAACAGTTTCAATATGCAAGAGACGGGGAGAGAGGGAAAGCAGAAAAGAGCGGAAAACACCGCAGAAACTATCTGACTTTCAATTACCAATATGAGCCTAACGGAAAGATACGTTTCACAATGGGTGCAGACTATCATGACAATGCGGTGCATAATGACGAAGGGTCGAGCCGAGAGAATTTCCTTTCAGGAGGTAATACGTTTATTCGCACGTCCAATGTGTCCTACCTCGACAATATGTCGGTGGCAGGCCGAACTCGTCTGACGCTTCGTCCACGCAAGAATCAATTCTACGAAATCAAATATTCCATCAACTACCTGAAAAATCACGGATATAATCACATCCGGACGGCCAACTACAACGCAAATCCTTTGGAGAAAGACTTCTACGCGTTAATGGACAGTACGTTTTCGAGACTTAACACCAACGTGTTCCTTCAGTCCATCTTGCTCAGCCGCCTTCAAAACCGGGTGCACTTCGATAGCAAACAACTCAACCATCAGGCCTCTTTCTTGATGCACAATGCCTTTGGAGGGAATTTACTGAATGTTGAGGGCGAGTTTGCTGCCACTAATCAAGATGGACATCGTTATGACTTATATAATCTGCGCTACAGTCACCCCACACCTCAAACGGATTTCCGAAATCGGTATGTGGCGTCACAAACTGACTCCTACCACTATTTAGGGAAAATTTCTTACGATTGGAAATATAGGCAGACAGAAAAGGCCGATGGACTTTTAACCCCTTACTACAGCTTTGCGTACGATAAAAACTGTAACAACAACCCTCTTTATCGCCTCGACCTCTTAGGTGGAACATGGGGAAACTTCGATACGTCTGTATTGGGAGTATTGCCTTCCAACGCTACAGATTTGGAACAGGTACTGAGTAGTGCCGACAGCTATTGGGGCCATCTTAGACAAAAGAAGCATCTGCTGGGTGCAAACTGGCAACACGAGCTAAAACTTGCCAATAGACGATGGTTGAAATTCAACGTTACAGCAGAAATGGGATATTTGGACAGTCAGTACACTTATCGGCGCTATGGAAACAAATATCCAGCCACACGCCATTCTTGGCTTCCTTCTCCTTCGGTCAGACTGACATATAATCCTATCGCGGAGGATCGTGGAGGAAGAGGCACAAATTGGGTATTGTCTGCGTCAAGGCGCAAAGAGCAAGTTAACCTTTATCATCTTATCGACATTACTGATGCAGCAGATCCGCTGAATGTGTCCAAAGGTAACTCGCAGCTACATGACACATGGATAAACAATGTTTCACTGCAGCACATGCGCCGTTTCTACAAAACAAGCACGAATCTCTATAGTAAGGTTTCCTTCAATTTCTTGAAAAACGCTGTAGAAATCTCCACTATCTATGATCGGATAAAAGGTGTACGCACGACACGGCCTGTCAATGTCGATGGAAATTGGAATGCAGTCTTCAACTTTATGGTAAACACACCATTAGACAAGGATCAGAGATGGATTATCTTTTACATGGCAAATATAAACGCTTATCACAGTGCTGACTTAAGTTATACCACAACAGGCAGTCACAACGAAAAATACAATGTAGACAGACTGGATTGGTCAACAGGAGTTATACTACAAAGCCATCCCACAGCTTGGCTGAATCTCTCCAGTTCTTTCACTGCTTTCATGAATAATATCAGAGGCTCCCGCCCACAATTCGAAAAGATTCATACCACCACATTACTCTACGGCCTTCAGGCAATTGTGAACCTACCTGCCAAGTTCATTCTGTATGCGAACTGCGACTTCGCTTCACGCTTTGGTTATAACGACGCATCGCTCAACGAAACGCGTGCAAACATCGAGACAAGTCTGGAGCGCTCTATCAAGAATTTCACTTTAAAGTTCCAAGCTTGCGACCTCTTAGCGCGTAATCTCTACACTACTAATTCTATTGATGCACAAGGTCGCACCGAAAGCTTTGCAACAACAATACCCCGCTATTTCCTCTTCTCACTGACATGGAGATTTAACAAAGTAGCCAACCGAAAATAATATAAATGCAAACTCTTTTATTGCTCTTATATAGCTATCCGAGGGATAAAACAAAACTGCCACTTATCTGAAAAAAGATAAGTGGCAGTTAGAATTATAAGTAGTAGGTAAGTTTCTCCTCCAACTATTAAAGGAATGAATCTACTACTGAGCAACAAGCTGCATCGTATCAGTAGCAATCATCAATTCTTCATCCGTCGGGATAACAGCTACCTTTACTTTACTTTCAGGCAGAGAAATAAGTTCTTCTTCACCATTATTGCGCTCGTTCTTTTCTTGGTCAAGCTGGATACCTAAGTATTCCATTCCTTCCATAGTTGCCTTGCGCACGTCCCACTGATGTTCGCCTACGCCAGCAGTGAAGACAATGACATCAACACCTCCCATAACAGCCGTATAAGCTCCTATGTACTTCTTAATGCGATAAGAATACATGTCGAGAGCTAAACGGGCCCGTTCGTTACCTTTCTCGGCAGCATCTTCCACTTCGCGCATATCGCTGCTGACACCACTGATGCCGAGCAGACCGCTCTTCTTGTTGAGCAGGTCGATGGCTTCTTCCGGAGTTTGGTGCTCTTTCTCCATAATATAGAGAATGGCACTAGAGTCGATATCACCCGTGCGCGTGCCCATCATTACACCTTCCAACGGGGTAAGTCCCATAGAGGTATCAACGCATTTGCCATGATCAACAGCAGAGATACTTGCACCATTTCCGATATGGCACGTAATCATACGCACATCTTTAGGATCGAAGCCAAGCACCTCACCTGCTCGTGCCGTCACATAGCGATGGCTCGTACCATGTGCTCCATAGCGGCGGAAGTTATAATCTGTATAATAATTATAAGGCAGACCATACATGAAAGCCTTAGGCGGCATTGTCTGATGGAAAGCTGTATCGAAAACGAACACCTGCGGAAGATTGGGTAACTGTGCACGCACAGCAAGATAGCCTTTCAGATGGGCGGGGCTATGAAGGGGAGCTAATTCCATAAAAGGTTTCCATCCTTCAAGCATTTCGTCTGTCACAATCTGGCTCTTAGTGTAAGTACCACCAGCCACTATACGATGGCCCGCTGCATCAATCTCATCAAGGCTCTTAATTGCACCAATCTCAGGATCGAGAAGAGTGTCGAACATCAATTTAATACCTTCCGTATGAGTGGGACACTCGTGGCTGATAATTTTCTTTTCGCCATTGGGAAGAGCTACTTTATTGAAAGAGCCGGCTAAACCTACTTTTTCAATGCCGCCTGCTGCGAGGACGGACTTGTCGGTCATGTCGTACAGCTTGTACTTGATGCTGGAACTACCGCAGTTGATAACAAGGATTTTCATAAATAGAGGAATTTTACTGTTTAGCCGCCTGTGCTTGACAAGCAGTGATGGCTACCATATAATAAATGTCATCGATAGAGCAACCGCGACTCAAGTCATTGACTGGCCGAGCTATACCCTGGAGGATTGGACCTACTGCAATGGCATTGCCCAAACGCTGAGCGAGCTTATAGCCTATATTACCCACCTCAAGGTTAGGAACAATCAGCACGTTAGCTCTACCAGCGATCTCACTGCCTTTGGCTTTCTTCTCGGCCACGGAGGGAACAAGAGCTGCATCGGCTTGGAGTTCGCCATCTACTTTCAATTCAGGATAATGTTCATGAGCCAAGCGAGTAGCCTCAACCACCTTGTCAACTACTTCATGAGAAGCACTGCCTTTAGTAGAGAAACTCAACATAGCCACGCGAGGATCAGTGATACCCGCTACAGACTTTGCTGTCTCAGCTGTGCAGTAAGCAAACTGAGCCAACTGTTCTGCCGTAGGAACTGGAGTGACAGCGACATCACTCATCACAACGACGCCATCCTCACCGTATTGATGCTGCTGAGTAATGAGCAACATAGCACCACTCACACAAGTGATACCAGGAGCACACTTGATGATTTGAAGAGCGGGGCGGAGCGTATCGCCCGTTGTACTGAGTGCACCAGAGATTTGGCCATCGGCGTCACCATTTTTAATAATAAGACAGCCCAAATAGAGAGGATTCTTCACCAATTCACGAGCCTGCTCAATTGTCATACCCTTCTTCTTACGAAGTTCGGCGAGCAGTTGTGCATATTCCTCAGATTTTGGATTGTTTTCTGGATCGATAATAGTAGCTTTACTGATATTCGTCAGGTTGAAAGCTTCAACTTGTTGCTGAATTTTAGCGGGATTTCCAATAAGAATAATGTCGGCGAGAGCGTCGGCAAGAGCGCGGTCAGCAGCCTTAATAGTGCGTTCCTCCTCAGCTTCTGGAAGAACGATACGCTGCTTATTGGCCTTAGCGCGGACAATAAGATTTTCTAAGATATCCATTATTTATTAAAAAAATATTTATGTATGATGCAAAGGTATAAAAAAATGTGCTAATGCACACATAGGTACATTAGCACATTTAGTATAAAAACTTATTTCGGAGTGGATTATCTGCTCAAAAGTAGCTTACTTCACGCGGTTGAGATAAGAACCATCGCGAGTATCTACCTCGATAACTTCTCCTTCATTGATAAAGAGAGGTACGCGAACTTCAACTCCAGTTTCAAGCTTGGCTGGTTTTGTTGCGTTTGTAGCGGTATCACCTTTCAAACCAGGTTCTGTGTAAACAATCTTAAGCTGTGTTTTGACCGGCATTTCAGCATACAGAATGGTCTCTGTAGAAGCATCGCTAACGACGTCGAGAATATCACCTTCTTTCATAAATTCCACACCTGTGATAAGCTCTTTCTCAATCATAACATCATCGTATGTTTCCTGATTCATGAAGTGGAAATCATCACCATCAGCATAGGTGTATTGGAAGGGGCGACGCTCTACGCGTACATCCTCAAGAGCTTCACCGATATTGAAGCGTTTTTCCAACACGTGGCCAGAAACAACGTCTTTCAAAGTCGTACGCATAATTGTGTTACCCTTACCTGGCTTCACATGAAGGAAGTCGATGCAGAAATACAGTTTACCATCCAAACGGATGCAAGTACCTTTCTTAATCTCTTGTGATTTAATCATCTGATATGTATTGTTTTATTCCTATATTCGTATAAGCGGCTGCAAAAATACTAATTACTTAACTAACAAACAACGGAATTCTGCCTTTTTTAGCTCTGCGCGATTGTAATATAGCAGTTAGCAACGGCTACCATATCTGCACTTTGTCAGCACGATACATTTTATCGCCTGGCTTTACATGAAAAGCGTCATAGAATTCTTGGATATTGGACAACGGGCCTAATACTCGCCATTTTGCGGGTGCATGTTCGTTGCTTTTCACCTGTGTTGCCAAAGCTTCGGGGCGCATCTGTAGCATCCAAGCTTGAGCATAACCAAGGAAGAAGCGTTGCAACGGAGTGAAACCGCCTATCTGCTCTCCAGCTTGATATTGTGGTGTCTTCTTAAATGCCTCTAAGGCAACAATAACACCACCGAGATCGGCGATATTCTCGCCTTGCGTCAAACTACCATTTATATGCAAGCCTGGTGTCACTTCGTATTCGTTGAACTGTTTAACAATCTGCGCGGTGCGAGCATCAAACTGTTTCTTATCAGCCTCGGCCCACCAGTTCTGAAGATTACCTTCTTTATCGTAAAGGCATCCTTGATCGTCGAAACCATGCGTAACTTCATGTCCAAATGTTCCACCAACGATGGCATAGAGGATA
>CAUSYJ010000094.1:0-6788 GCA_963535845.1 uncultured Alloprevotella sp. | reverse complement strand
AGTATGTACAATACGACCCCAAGCGTCTCGTTCGCCGCTTAGAGAGCTGGGTGAGCAAGGCTGTTGCTGAAGAAAAAATCACTACGGAAGAAGGCAAAGAGTTTATCTCCAACTATCGTGCAGGCCTCTATGGCTACACTTATTTGGAATAATCCCTCTCATCTTTATACTCATATCGGCGAACAAAATCAGCAAAGAATTCTGTTCGCCGATTTTGTTTGTTCTAACAAAGGAATCACACTTTAATTTCATTATCGATAAATATATTATCTTTGCGCCCATTCTATTTTGCAAACACATAATACGCAACAAAAATGGGAAATAATGAAAAAACATTGTGGGAGGTAGTGAAAGGATACTTCAACGTACTGCCCGATAAAGAGGCCGAAGCCAAAACGATAGAGCAAATCAGTAGTGGAGTTACCTTTCATGGCGCCAATCTTTGGGTATTGGTCTTTGCTGTCTTCATAGCTTCTTTAGGACTGAATGTGAACTCCACCGCAGTAATCATTGGTGCGATGCTTATCTCTCCCCTGATGGGGCCCATTGTTGGAATGGGTTTAGGAATCGGTATTAGTGATTTGGCTCTGCTGAAGCGGTCAATCAAGAATTATCTTGTGGCAACGGGCATTAGCGTATTGACCGCCACACTCTATTTTCTTATAACACCACTCACCGAGGCGCAGTCGGAACTCTTAGCACGCACATCGCCAACGCTCTATGATGTACTGATAGCTCTTTGTGGTGGTGCAGCAGGTGTCTTAGCGCTCTCAACGCGCGGCAGCGGGAATGTCATTCCAGGCGTGGCAATTGCAACAGCCCTTATGCCACCTCTCTGCACAGCAGGTTACGGACTTGCTATGGGCGAACCGAGTTTCTTCTTCGGGGCGTTTTATCTCTATTTTATCAACACTGTTTTCATTACCTTGGCCACTTTTGTTGGCGTGCGTATGTTGCGTTTCAAGCAAAAACAATTCATTGATGCAGCACGTCTGACCACTGTGAAGCGCTACATCTTTGGAATCGTGGTGATCACAATGCTTCCCGCAGCTTATATGACTGTACAGATTATCCGACAAAGCGTGTTGGAAAACGACACCAACCGTTTTGTTCGCAACGAACTCGCTTTTAAAGGTACACAGATTATCTCTCAAGAGTTTGATGCTAAACACAAGACGCTAAACATTGTTGCGATAGGTAAAATTATTTCAAAAGAGGAAATAGCTAAAGCAGAAAAGATGCTGGAATCCTATAATCTCGAAGACTATAAGCTGCATATCATTCAAGGTTTGCAATCAGATAGTTTGCTTCTTGCCAATCAACAACACAATTATATAGTTGGAAATGCTCAAGCCAGTCAGCAAAAATTGATAGAGCAAGCTGCACAACTCGGAAAGGTGGAGCAACAACTCAACGCCTACCAACAATATGCAACACTCACCAAAGAGGTTCGCACCGAACTCAAAGCTGTCTGCCCCTCAGCAAAGAGTATCAGTATCTCTCGTGTGACAGAAGCGAAGACCGATACCGCTACCAGTCAAGAATATGTTATGGCCGTGGTGAATTGCCCGCGCGCTCTCAGCAATCCAGATCGCCAGCGATTGCAAGAATGGCTAAAAGCGCGAACAAAATCGGATAGTTTGCGCGTCATCGTAACCTCTTTTTAGTTTTTGCTTTGCAAGTCCTAAAAGAGCTTCCCTTGTTCATTCACAGAGGGAAGCTTTTTCTTTTGGTATGCTTGTGATGTCAAAGTAGTCAAATTTTGAACAGTAAACTAATTAATTGTTGTTTTTCTGTTTGAAATCTGACTGTTTTTCTTTGAGAATCCATACAAGGTGATGATTTTTTTAATCAGTGGGAGAGTATGAAAAAAAAAGGACGAAAGGAGTTCAGAATAGCAGTATAGGCATCAGCGTAAATACAATAAGGTTGTCAGCCAGCGCAATAAGGAAACTAGCTGACAGCCTTATTCTGTCAGTCGATAGCCTTATTGTATTTGCGGGTAGGCGGAAGGAAGGAGGAAATGGTGTGGAGGTGTACTTCTCCTGTAGTTTGATTGTGTGTCGTCACGTCGTCACGTTGTCACGCTTGATGGTTAAAGTGTTGAAAATGTTTGCATTATATATGTGATAACAGTGTGACAACAAAAATAAGAAAGGAAAGTTGTTGTCACGCCTTTAAGTGTTTAGTTGTCAGGTAGTTTTCGGTGTCTGTGACAACGTGACAATGAAATAACGTTTTTTATAGGGAGTGAAATAGAAGTATTGGTTTCGTGCATGCAGAAGTTAGAAGAGCGTGGGTTCATCTTCGGGTAGTAGTTTGTAGCTTCGGCGGTGGTAGGGGGAGCAGCCATGGCGGCGAATACCCTCGCGATGTAGGGCTGTGGGGTAGCCGGCATTGTGGTCCCAACCATAGAAAGGGAACTCTTCGTGGAGTTTCTGCATGTAGTCGTCGCGGTAAGTTTTGGCCAAGATAGAGGCGGCTGCTATCGACTCGTATTTCCCATCGCCTTTGACGATAGTTTGATGTGGCGTAGTGCCGTAGGGGAAAAATTTGTTGCCGTCGACAATGATAAATTCAGGACGCACCTGTAGTTGATCCAAGGCGCGGTGCATAGCCAGAATAGAAGCCTGGAGGATGTTGATACGGTCGATTTCCTGCGGAGTGACAATGCCGATTGCCCAGGCTATTGCGTCGCGCTCTATTTCTTCACGCAAGCGGTAGCGCTTGTGGGCGGAGAGCTGCTTAGAGTCGTTGAGTCCTTCGTTGTGGTAGTCCTCGGGGAGAATGACTGCCGCGGCATAAACGCTACCCGCCAGACACCCGCGACCAGCTTCGTCGCAACCGGCCTCGAGAGGATATGTGCTGAAATGAGAAGCAAGCATGGATTTTGTTTTTCAAAAGAAACCGCGAACCAATAGGGCGCAAACGCATTGTGCCTGGTTGGTCGCGGAGGATGTGTGGATAAGAAAAAGAAATTATTCTACGCGTACGGCAGTGCCAGAGCATACCACCATCAGCATAGAACCCTTAGCACCTACGGTTTCGTAGTCGAGGTCGATGCCTACAACAGCGTTAGCTCCCATGGTGGCGGCACGTTCGCGGATTTCTTGTAGGGCTGTTTCCTTGCCTTCTTTGAGAACCTCTTCGTAAGAACCTGCGCGGCCACCGAAGAAATCGCGTAAGCCGGCGAAGAAATCGCGCACGACATTTGCGCCGATAATGGTTTCTGAGGTTACGATACCTAAATACTGCTGGATAGTGTGTCCTTCAATCGTTGGAGTTGTAGTGAGTAACATAATAGTATGCTGTGTTGTGCAGCAGGGCTGCGGTTAAAACATTTTTCTTACTCTTTCGATGCCCGCTATGAGTGTATCTACTTCGGCTTGTGTGCTATAGAGAGCGAAACTGGCGCGGCACATTCCTTCCACGCCATAATGCTCCATAACGGGTTGTGCGCAGTGGTGCCCTGTGCGGATGGCGATGCCGAGGCGGTCGAGTAGGGTACCGATGTCGAGCGGGTGAATATCGCCCACGTTGAACGCCACAACGGCATCTTTCCCCTCGCTGGTGCCGTAGAGGCGAATACCTTCAATTTGGCTCATTTGCTGCATAGCATAGCGCGTGAGGGCTTGTTCGTGAGCATGAATCTTGTCCATGCCGATAGTATCGATATAGTCGAGTGCAACGGCCAAGGCGTGTGAGCCGACATAGTCGGGCGTGCCTGCTTCAAATTTGTAGGGGAGTTTCTCGTAAGTGGTGTGTTCGAACGTTACGCGGCTAATCATTTCTCCACCGCCTTGATAGGGCGGCATCTGCTCCAATAGCGATTCGCGGCCGTAGAGAACGCCAATGCCGGTAGGACCGTAAACTTTGTGACCACTGAAGGCGAGGAAATCGCAATCGAGATCTTGAACATCTACGTTGAAATGGGGAACACTCTGTGCGCCGTCTACGAGGATATGTGCCCCGTGTGCATGAGCGATGCGCCCCATCTCTTTAACAGGATTGACCGTTCCGAGCGTGTTGCTAACATGAGCCACGCAAACGAGGCGTGTGTGTTCGGTGAAGAGTTTTTCATACTTCTCCATCTCAATCTCTCCTTTCTTGTTGAAAGGGATCACTTTGATTCGACAGCCTTTGCGTTCACACAGCATTTGCCACGGCACAATATTGGAATGGTGTTCCATTTCGCTGATGAGGATTTCGTCGCCTTCTTTCAAGAACGCCTCGCCATAGGAACTGGCCATGAGGTTAAGGCTTTCAGTTGTGCCGCGCGTGAAGAGGATTTCTGATGTGGAGCGGGCGTTGATGAACTGACGAACGCGCTCACGAGCGTTTTCGTGAAGTTCGGTTGCTTTCTGGGAAAGGTAGTGTACGCCGCGGTGAACATTGGCGTTCACGCTCTGATATTCCTCTGAAATAGCATCAATGACACACTGCGGTTTTTGCGTAGTGGCCGCATTGTCTAAATAAATCAACGGACGATTATAAACCATTCGGGAGAGAATAGGAAAGTCGGCCCGAACTTTCGAATCAAGATATGTATTCATTTCTTTAATGTGCTAATGTGGGGAATGTGGAAATGTGCTAATGTGCTAATGTGAGGAATGTGCAAATATGGGAATGTGCTAATGCTGTAGCCCGTAGGGTCATTAGCACATTGTTGTATTAGCACATTAGCACATAAGTTTAATTACAAAAGTCTTGCATCTTGCAGCCGTCGCAATGACGCAACTCTCCGCGGAAGCGGAGTTCAACCAAATGGGATAGGCGTTCCCGCAAAGGTTCGAGCGTGACATGTTGAAGAACATCGTTGATGAAAGCATGCTGGAGCAGTAGGCGAGCTTCCTGTTCGGGAATACCACGCTGGCGCATATAGAAAAGTGCGTTTTCATCGAGTTTTCCAACTGTAGATCCGTGATTACATTTTACATCATCTGCGTAGATTTCCAGCATGGGTTGAGCGTAAGCACGGGCGTCCGGACTGACACAAAGGTTGGAGTTGGTCTCCTGAGAAGCCGTTTTTTGTGCACCTGCCTGAACGAGAACTTTTCCTGCAAAAGCACCAACGCTTTTGTCATCGAGCACGTATTTGTAGAGTAAGTCGCTGGTACATTCTTCGGCGTTGTGATCGATGAGGATATTATTGTCCACGTGTTCTTGTGCGTTTGCAACGACTGCGCCATAAGCATTGATGGCAGCGTGACGTCCAACGAGGTGAACGTCCATCATGTTGCGCGTTGTGCCGTTATGGAGAGTCATGCCGTTGAAGGTTACTTCGCTCCGCTCCTGCTGCTCTATGTACATATTGCTCAGATGCGTATGCGTGTCAGCCGTTTCTTCTAACGAATAGATATGCAGCTTTGAATTTTTCCCTGCAAAGATTTCAACGACTTGCGTTGTGAGACTGCGTTGCTCTGTGGGGCTTTCATCGCAAAAGAGTATCGTACCTTCTGCTCCCTCTTCTGCCACGATGAGAACGCGGCGGTTCGACATGAAATCAATAGTGGCCGCACTGACATTGACAATTTGCAGCGGGCGTTCCAGTTTCTTACCAGCAGGGATATGAATCAAAATCCCATCTTGTGCCAGCATCGTGTTTAGCTCCGATACAGCGTCGCGTTGCTGAGTGGCCAAGCGATTGTAGTAGGGGTTGATGAACTCAGCATTCTCATGGAAAGAAAGTTTTGCAGGAACCACAGTGTCGTTGACCACGTAAGCCACATCGGCACTCATCTTAGGAATGCTGCAACGATAAACTTCGTAGGGGTCAACACTTAGCGGAATCCGTTTGAGATTCAAACCATAGTCGGGCGTTAAAGCTTTTTCTAAGTCGGTGTATTTATAACGCTCCACTTTCTGTGTAGGAAGTCCGTGCTGCTGCAAGTTGTCGAACGCTGCTTGTCGTTCGGCATTCATGGCGGGGCAGGAACTCTCCTCGATCACAGTACGCTGTGAAGCGAATAAGTCCAGATATTGTTGGATGGCACTCATTGTTTTTCTGCTTCTTCAATAATCCATTCGAAACCTTTCTCCTCGATGTCGTAACCCAATTGGGCGCTGCCGCTACGCACAACTCGTCCGTTGACGAGAACGTGAACGAAATCGGGCTTGAGATAGTCAAGCATACGCTGGTAGTGGGTGATGACCATAGCGCTCGTCTTCTCTGTGCGGAGTTGATTAAAGCCCTCTGCCACGATGCGCAATGCATCCACATCGAGTCCGGAGTCAGTCTCGTCGAGAATACTGAAAGTGGGTTCGAGCACTGCCATTTGGAATATCTCGTTGCGCTTGCGCTCACCGCCACTGAAGCCCTCGTTCACACCACGCCCCATGAAATGAGCATCGAGTCCAACGAGTTTGCGTTTCTCACGCAAGAGTTTAAGAAAATCACTCGCGCTCATAGGATCTTGACCGAAATAGGTACGTTTTGCATTGACGGCGGCACGCATGAAGTTGGTCATAGAAACTCCCGGAATCTCTGTGGGAGCTTGGAACGACATAAATATACCCTCATGGGCGCGGTCCTCTGGCTTCATAGCTAAAAGGTCCTTACCATTGAAGCTGATGCTGCCTTCTGTGACTTCGTATTTAGGGTTGCCCACCAGTACGTTCGACAAGGTAGATTTGCCAGAACCATTTGGGCCCATAAGGACGTGGACTTCACCATCATTGATGGTTAAGTTTACTCCTTTAAGAATAGCTTTTCCCTCCACTTCTGCATGGAGATTTTTTATTTCGAGCATGACTTATTTTATATAGATGTATATTATATGCAAAAATAG
>CAUSYJ010000093.1:0-6849 GCA_963535845.1 uncultured Alloprevotella sp. | reverse complement strand
CGTGGAGAAGTGGAAAGAGAGGACTCCGACGCCGGAGGCGTCGCACTGAAAGCGTCGAGGGAGAAAATCACATAATATCAGAAGTGCCTCAAAGAAGATAGTAACCTAAGGGGAAGACATAAAAAGGGCGGCTACCGCATGGTAGTCGCCCTTTGAAGAGGGATTATAGATTTTCACTTTCTAATCGTTTTACTTCGCAAACAACTGAACGTTGCGTTGCAGTGTCCCGTTGAAGCCGAAAGGCTTGCTACTGCGGAGCTTGAGATCGAGTTTTGCTACTTGAGCAGGAGCTGCTTGACCTGTAACCTGGAGTATTTCTTTGAAGACACCAAATCCGCCAACACCAGGAATAGCATAGTAGCAATATAAGGTGAACACACCCTTTGAGTATGTGCTCTGGGCTTTTGACTTACCAATAGCATAAGCATCAAGAGCAAATACAGGACCTAATACCTGACCATCTTGTGAGTGAGTATAGCCTGTAGCGTTACCTGTCTTAGCATCAAACGATACAGTGTTGTCACTTGCTAAATTAAACAAGAAACCTGTAGTATTATTCCGGATAAACGGCTTGAAGAGATAGTTTCCAGTACCCTTATCGCCCTTATAGATTACTACATCTGTTGATTGTCCGAACAGAGACGTAGTGAACTTACCTGTGTAAGCTGCTTTGAAGTTTTCAGGTTCAGAAGTACTTGCCATCGGGTCGACAACGAAAGATTTGCCATCAACCGTTGCAACGAGCTGGTAATTGTCGTTGTAGGTGAGTTCGGCTTTCTTCTGTGTATTCTTACCTGTCACAGCTCCTCCATTGTTAGCGAAAGTGTAAGTGGCATCTTCCACGTCGTTATCGTTGAACACTGCTACACCTGTACCTTTGCCTTGTGCATCAAGCGGGTTAAGATTTGCCGTGAAGTACTTAGTAGAGTCGGAAGAATAGCCTTCCCACATACCTGCAATACTTGTTGGCTTAGCTTCAGCGCGCTCTGCTTGGAGGTGGAACTGCGTAGAACCATCACTTGTCGTCATTTGGAAAATGAAGTTCTTTGATGAGTGAAGGATAGCGAGATAAGCTGTTGCTGTCAGCTTCTTAGTTCCATTTTGACCATCGCCAAAGTAGCAAGAAGGAGCAGTGGCTTGGAGCATACCCGTAGAGTCAGAGTACTGTACGTCATGGGAAACCATAACCACCTTCACTTCACCACTATCAGGAGCTGTAGGGCGAGCTGTACGGAGCACATAGAAGAGATCCTTACCTGCTGCATCTTTTGTCAAAATGCCTGTATAGTCGTAGTTACCCTCTGTGTTAGCAACAGATTTCCATACTCCGTAGGGCAGACTCTTCTGATACTTCTGAACACCTTCGTCGAAGCGGTCATCGTTCAGACAGGACGTGAGTCCCAATCCTACCAATAGCATTAAAGCTAATGTTTTGATATACTGTTTCATTGTTGTATCGTTTTTATAGATTTTCGCTGATTACTTCCAGTTCTTCTGGAGGTTCTTGTTAGCCAGCAAGTCGTTGTATGGGATTTCCCAAACAAAGCGCTGATCTTTGCTATCTACAGTCAACTCGATATTACGCTCTTTGTTGGCCTGCATGATAAGCTCACCATTCTGCATAGTTTGTCCCTTACGAGAGAAACCTTCACCCCAACGCTTCAGACCGTCCAAACGCTGACCTTCACCGATGAATTCACGGAACCATTCGTCCTTGATCAACTGGAAGAGCTCTGTACCCGTCTTGGTAGTGGCAACAAGACCACGTGCTTGGCGAAGCGTGTTGAGATAGCTCTGTGCATCGCTTGTGTTGCCTAAGCGGTAAGAAGCTTCTGCTGCAATCAGATACTGCTCTGCAATACGGAAAGGTTTATCAATATTGAGATAAGTATGCGCTGCATCTGCACCAGTCTTGTTCAAAGTAGCATTACCTGGGAACTTATTGAGCACATAGATGTTATTAGCAACCGTATTGACTTGCTTCACCGGCACAACTTCAAAGAAGGCATAACGGCGGATGTCTGAAACATCGTAAGCGTCGATGGTTGTCTGACTCGGCAGGAAGTAGGGAGAGTATACTTGGTCAGAAGAGATCCAGTTATGGTAAACGCTGTAATCTGAAGCACCATCATCAGGAGTAGCTGCTGGAACAAAGATAAACTCTTTACCTTCATCGTTCTCAAACTCAGAGAAGAGACCATCTCTCGTTGTTTCCAAACCGAAATGAGAATCGTTGATGAGCGACTTAGCCATCGCAACTGCATTTGCGTAATCCTCGTGGTAGAGATCAACGCGTGCTTCGAGCGCATTCAGCATCTGAGCAGATACCAACTCACGAGAAGAAGGATCCGTATTCTGAATATACTTACGAGCTGAAGCCAAATCGGCCTTGATGAACTCAAAAGTGGCTTTGAGACTTGCGCGAGCCGGACGAGCGTTAACATCAACAGTTGTAACGAGCGGCAGACCCAACTGCTTGTCGGCTGTAGCGGGATCATAGTCAGCGCAATAGCGAACAGCCAACTGTGAATAAGCAAAAGCACGCAAGAAGTAAGCTTCAGCCTTGTACTGTGCCATCGTCAGAGAATCGGACGTAGTAACAGGAATTTTATCACAGTTGTTCAAGAAGTTATTGGCTTGGTTGATAGCGGTAAACATTGTGCTCCACATACCGCCCATATCTCTTGAAGTGAACGACCAGTCGTAAGTCATACCACCATTGTTGAGGTAGCCCTTACCTGGCTGATAGTAGTCAGCTTGAAGGTCAGAAGTGTACCATCCCACACCGCAGATACCGCGGATATAGGAATGAATACCGATATTGAAGTTGGTAGCATCGCTAAACTTCACCCAAGACTGTTCGTTAGGGATTGACGTCGTAGGATATTGGTCAAGCTCGCAAGCTGTAAATACTGGCACGGCCAGAACAGCCAACATTGCTGCTTTAAATATACTCTTTTTCATAATTGTCAATGCGTTTAATGTTAGAATGTAACCTCTACGCCGAGAGAGAATTCACGCGTATTGGGATATGCACCCGCAGCAACGTTTGAGTCGGTTTCAGGATCTGCACCCTTCCACTTCGTGATGGTGAGCAGGTTGCGTGCAGCAGCCGTTAGGCGGACATTGCGGATAAAGTTCGTTGCTTCCATCCAATGCTTCGGCAGGTCGTAAGAGAGAGAGAGATTCTTCAGACGGCAGAAAGAAGCGTTGTGAAGGAGAGAGGTGTCAAACTGATTGGAATAACCAAACTTCGGCACATTGGTGATATCGCCAGGCTGTGTCCACTGCTTGAGCAATGCGCGGTCGAGGTTCATACCAGAAGAGGCCATATTGCCACCACCCATGGTGAAGAACTCGATATTATCTTGCATATACTTACCAAGAACGTAAGCAAAGTCAGCATTCAGCGTGAAGCCCTTCCAAGTTGCGGTGAGACCGAAACCACCTGTAACAGGTGCCCAGTACTTCTTACCTGTGTCTTGACTGAGATTTGACTGATCAAAATCCTTCGTCATCGTGTTTGAATCAAACACATGAGCATTGCCGTCGCCAGTGTAGCCTTTCTTATACCACATGATATTACCATCCTTCTTATCAACACCAGCACGGATAGGCATATACTAACTAACAGCCTTACCCACGAAATAGCGAACACCTGTACCATCTGTTCCCCATTCATCCAGGCCGTAGAAGAGTTTCGTCACCTTGTTAGCATTGTAAGCTAAGTTACCGTAAACGTTCATATTCAGACCGTTCCAGTTCTTAACTGCGTCTACATTGAACTGCATTTCGATACCTTGGTTCACCATTGTACCCACGTTCATCGTCTGTGAAGAGAAACCTGTGGTGTAAGGGAGAGGTACACTCATCAACATGTCCTTAGTGGTGCGATGGTAGTAGTCCAACTCGAGATTCACGCGATCGAAGAGACGAGCAGAGAAACCAACGTTGGCTTGAATTTGCGTTTCCCAACCAAGTTGTTCGTTAGCAGGAGAACTCAACACCCAACCAGACTGTGTATTGTAACGCGTAGAACCTGTCTTACCAAGACTTGAATAGTTACCGATACCAGAAGAGTTACCAGTAGAACCTACACTGGCTTTGAACTTCAGATCGTTGAGCCAAGCAACGCCCTTCAAGAAGTCTTCTGCCTTCATGTCCCACATCAAACCACCTGAAGCAAAGGTTGCTGAACGATTGTTCTTACCGAAGCGAGAGCTGCGGTCGTTACGAACCGTTACGTTAGCAAAGTATTTATTTCTCAAGTTATAGTCTACACGACCGAAGAAAGAGAGATATTCATACTTCGTGTGACCATAAAGATTGGGGAGTTCGGCTTTCGTACCAGAACCTACTTCCATCAAGCGAGGATCGCTCTGACCACGAGTGTAGCTATTAAACGCACTGCTTGTGCCCTTGATACCTTCCTGACCAAGGAGGAATGTCAGATGATGGTCTTCTTTGATATCGAACTTATACTCCGCTGTATTCGTGATAGTAAAGCTTGCAAAACGATCGAAGTATTCGTTAGCCTGACCACCATTCTTTGTTTTCAACCAAGGGGCAGTGGGGAGCAACTTAGTATCCTGTCTCGTATCAGCAGCATCCACACCGAGCTGTGAGCGCAGTGTCAGACCGCGCAACGGGGTGAGCTGAACGAAGGCAGTACCTGTGATACGGGCTTCATTGATAAGACGAGGACGATACTTGTTAAGAGTCTCCAACTTATATTCACCTATTTCTGGGAAATAGTCCTTTTTATTGCCTTTTTCATCATACGGATTCCAATAAGGCGGAAGGAGAACAGAACCTAACACAGGGTTGTTCCAGACATAGAGAGAACCATTTTTTGCATTAGAGTCCACGTTACGTTCGTCGTAGTTTAAACCTACGTTCACACCATAACGGAACCAATCGAGAGCTTGTGACTCAATGTTGGTACGTACAGTGTAGCGTTTAAACTTAGAATACGGTGTCAGACCCTCTTTCTTCATGAAAGAAGCAGAAGTATAATAAACAGTCTTATCACCACCACCCTGCACACTAAATGTTGTATTATAAATAGGAGCAGAATCCTTATAGAAATACTTTAGCCAATCGGTGTTATAGCCTTGTTTCTTATATTTTGCATAATCAGCAGCAGAAACAACACCATTCTTGAGCTGATACTCGAGCAATTCGGCTGTATTCATTGGATTACCCTGGCGACGTGCCAACTGGCTCCAACCAATGCTCTGACCCACCTTCACAACGGCACGCTCGTTGGCGTGACCTTTCTTTGTAGTTACATAGATAACACCATTGGCTGCACGAGAACCATAGATAGATGTTGCAGAAGCATCACGAAGCACCGTGTAGCTAGCGATATCGTTTTGGTTCATCATATAGAAAACATCTGCAGCAACAGGAGAACCATCAATCACGAACAAAGGCTCATTGCCTCCATTCAGAGAACCGTTACCACGCACGGTAGTACTCATACCAGTAACGGAACCAGCATCACCCGAGCTACTGAGAATCTGAACACCAGCAACCTTACCTTGCAAAGCATCGAGAGCAGTAGTCACAGGTTTGTTTTCGATCTTCTCGGAACTAACTTTCGTTACAGAACCAACAACCGTACCCAACTTCTTAGCGGTACCATAACCTACGACAACAGCTTCCTCGAGCATCTGCTTGTCCTTGAGAACAATATTCATATTGCCAGCAACGCTCACGCTTTGCTTTTCCATACCAACGTAAGAGACCTCAAGCTGTTTTGCAGAAGAAGGAACACTGGACAGCGTAAAATTACCGTTGGTGTCGGTTTGCGTCCAAATATTCGTTCCTTGAACTCGAACAGTTGCACCGGCTACGGGTTCTCCGTTTGCGTCCGCAACATGACCAGTCACGCGCTTCTGCGCAGTCATTGAACCTGCTGTAAGCAAGCACGCAGACAAAAGCACTAACTTCTTGTTCATAATATAACCATTAAATTAAACAATAATATACAATGTTGTCAATGTATTAGTATCTTAAGATAAAGAAACGAAGCATGGAAGCAAGGAGTTCACTTTCCCCTACTACTTTTCATTTTCCTCAAAATACACTCACTTAGAATATTCATCTATCACCCCGCTGCACCACCCACAAAAAACAGAGTGGAAGCAAAGTCGAAGTAAAAGTGACTTTTTGCAAATGTACACCTTTTTCATTAACTTCCAAATAAAAATTAGTTTTTTGAGCACTTTTTTAACACAGAGCCGCTTTTTCATTGATTTCCGACTTTTTGAATAAGTATATTTGAAAGACGAGCTTGGCATTTTTAACCTTAAAAAAGTTTTACTTCTCTCTTTTTCCGTTCTCAGTAAAGTTCCTTTTTGATAGGTTTATATCTCTTTTTTAATAGTTTCACTCCTCTTTTAGCTTTACAAATGCTCTATTTTAGACTTCGCTTTTATTCTGCTTTCGTCAAAAAAACTTATACTTAACTCTATTTTTAGCAAAAACCACAAGGAGATTCTTCTAACAAAAGAAAAAGATTACGGAACACCTAAATAGTAATAAAGAAAGCGCTCTCACCTCTTCCCCTCACATAAGGAGTCCCCTTTCTCCTCCCCATCATGTAAATCCAGAACGATACTAACAAAACCTAAAATCGGGCAAATCGAAGAATACACAAATAAGTCAGGCGGCGTCGCACTGAAAGCGTCGAGGGGGAAGTCGTGGAAAAGTGGACTGGGAGGACTCCGACGCCGGCGGCGTCGCACTGAAAGCGTAGAGGGATAAACGAGTACGAGCAGAGGCGGCTACTGTGCGACACCGCCGGTGTCGGAGGTGAGGGAGTTCTTCACCTATCCACGGGTT
>CAUSYJ010000092.1:0-6875 GCA_963535845.1 uncultured Alloprevotella sp. | reverse complement strand
TATCAGCTGATATCTTTATTGTATTCTTGGATGGAATAAGGAGAAAAACGTGTTTTTGTCTGACTTTTAGTGCTGCGAAAGAGAAAAAACGATCTAAATCTCTTCTTTTGTTGCGCTTTTTTGAGTTACGTTTTACGAGAACTATCTTTGACGTATTCAACTTAAAGCTGTTTAACATTTAGATTGTGAAAACGATTTGTCAAATAAAACGACTATTTTATATGTAGGTTCCCTTCCCTATAAGAAAGGATCTAAAAGTGCTTATAAGCATACTCTTCAGTTGTAAGAAATGAAGGCCGTTAGCTCTTCTTGTTTTGCTCAGAAATTGCGAGGTAGCACGAGATGGTAGACACCCATATTTTTTTATTATCTTTGTCATCCAAAGAAAAAAGTGTTTTCATGCGAAAGATTCTTTTGATTTTATTGTCCTTAGGGCTTGTGATGGCGTGTAACCAAAAGACGGAAACAGCATCACCCACAGTTGTTGCCGAAGATGTAAATATCCGCTTGGCAGTTGTTCCCACTGTGGATTGTTTACCTTTCTATTATGCGGAGAAAATGGGGCTCTACGATAGTTTGGGACTCCATTTGAAATTGTGTCCTTTCGAAGCTCAGAATGATTGTGATACAGCGTTGTTGGGTGAAAGCGTTGATGGTTCTTTCATGGATGCCGAGCGTTTGGCTTTTCATCAGAAACGAGGCGTATCACTCGTTCAAGAAATGCAAACAGAGGGGGACTGGGCATTGCTGAGTTCGGGAACGTTACGCATCAAAAAAATGAAAGATTTAGACAATAGAATTTTAGGACTACCGCAACGTACAACAGAGAATCTCCTCGCCGATCAATCTCTTCGGCAAGCAGGCATGAAACCAACGGCGCTGGTACGTGTTCAAGTGAATAGTTATAGAACGTGTGCTTCTATGCTGGAAAACAACCAGCTGGATGCAGCTGTGTTGCCTGAGCCTTTTGCTACGGAAGCTCGCCTGTTAGGTGCGCGCCAAATGTATGAGGCCCGAGGTGCAGAGAAAAGTAGGGGAATGATTGTCTTTCGTTCAAAATATATTGCAGATAAGTCGCACGCGAAATTTTTGGAGCTTTTGCGCCGTGGTTATAACCAAGCAGTTGACAGTTTGAATCGGCATGGCGTGAAATGTTGCCTGCCCATTCTGCTCAATCACTACAAGATTTCCCAGCAAGTGGCAGACTCTTTGCATCTGCCCCATTATTCACACGTTCGCACAACTAAATAATCGCTGCGCTTTTTAGAAAAAAATATAAGATGGATGCTAAAACTTTTCAGGTTCTATATGACGATGCTGTGAAGGCTATCCTAAGAGAGCAACTCTCTGATGCCTTATCAGCACTCAAAGGTCTTGCCGTCAACCTCCAGTTTCCTGCTGATAGTTGGCAGGCAGTGATGATTCCCGATGCTCTTCAGCAGTTGACAGAAAACTATCGGATGCTGTTGCACTATTGGGAAAAGGGGGTGGACGATCCAGCCCGTAAGACTATGCACCAGCAATTTCTTCGACAAGCTTCGGAAATTGCTGACAATTATTATTTCGCGCAATTATTGGAAGAAGACAATTCCTACTTTTCTTCCGTATGGAAGCGGACGCATGAAAGAGCTTCTGCAGCGAGTAGTTTGTCTGAACAGTTTGAAGCCACCTATGCTAGTGCTCCTTGGGGAAAGGAAGAATCTCAAATGCAACGTCAGCGATTTGCTGATGCGACAAATTCTATCGAAGAGCAACAAACTATGGCTGCAGCCTTGTTTCTGTCGACTTTGGAAGTGTTCGATCTGAATAAGTTGCAAATTTTGTTGGAAGGAGCTGTTTCTGCTCCTCCGAAAGTGCGTGCACGTTGCATCGTTGGTGTTTTACTTCTATTGATTAGATATGCCGGTCGCTTGCGTTTCTACCCTGAATTGGAGGCACAGCTAACACTTTTGCAAGATGATGCTGCTTTTGTTGATGCTCTTCATAAAGTTCAGGCGCAGTTGTTCCTGAGTATTCAGACACAGCAGGACAATAAAAAGATGCGTGAGGATATTATGCCCGAATTGCTCAAAGCAGCCCACAAACTGAAAGACCTTACTAAGGGTGATCTTTCAAACTTGGTAGAAATCAATGAGGCACATCTCAATCCCGAATGGGATGCTGACGGTGAGAAATCGAAAATCAGTAAAAAGATGCATGAATTCTTAGAAATGCAGCAACGTGGTAGCGATACTTTCTATACTACATTTGCGCAGATCTCTCGGCAACAAGCTTTCTTTAATGATGCTGCCAACTGGTTTACGCCTTTCAGTTATTCGAATCCTATTTTTGGCTCGCGCGGTGAGGCTTACTCTTCTATGGATGCCGTTTTCAATAATAGGCCCGTTTGCGACACGGAGAAATATTGTATGGTATTCATGCTTCAAAGTCTTACCGACGAGCAACTGCATAACTTGGGCGATGGAGTCCGTAAAATGAGCGATATTCCTGAAGAACTGATGGACACTTTCGACTCGAGCGAAGAAGAATTGCAGCAGCAAATTCGTTTCTACCTGCAAGATCTCTATCGTTTCTTCCATCTTTTCCGTTTTCGCAATGAGCACAACAATCCTTTCAAGCTGGATTTGACTTTAATCTCATATCCTCATTTACGTCCATTCTTCTCTTCTGTATCTATTGCCTTGCAGTTTGCCAACTCTTGTTTTAAAAAAGAACTCTGGAAAGAGGCTCTTTCATTCTTTATGGTCATTCCTCCTGAACAACGCACAGCTTCTGTATTGGAAAAAATGGGATATGCTGAAGAGCTTTGGGGATTTGTTTCAGAAGCCGTAGAATACTATGAGGAAGCTCTCCGCTTACATCCTGATTCAGTATGGACACTTCGGCAACTGGGCCGACTTAATGTAGCGGCAGGCAACTATGAGGAGGCCCTCGACTACTACGAACGTTTGGAAGCCTTGTGTCCAGAAGATGTCGACTTGCTCTTGCGTATCGGAGAATGCTATATGTCTTTGCGTCAGCCAAAGTTGGCATTCAGCGTACTCTATAAAGCGGACTATTTGCAGCCAGAAGGGAAAGCCTTGCGCGCACTAGCTTGGTGCTCTTTGCTTTCGAATAATCTGGAACAAGCAGAAACATACTATTCTAAAATTCTTACCCTCAATCCGTCAGCTTCCGACTATTTCAATGCGGGACACTCTGCGTGGTTGAACCACAATATTGCTGAAGCAGTTCATCGTTATCAGGCTTCCGCAGAAAGTAGTAAACTGGATTTCGTGCCTTCTGATTTCTTTGAGAATGATGCTTGGCTGTTAAAAGAGTATGGCGTGACACGTAACGAGCTTTTGCTAATGCGTGATGCGATAAATGATAAAATAAACTAAAGAATCTTTGGCGTAGCCTGTTAT
Organism: uncultured Alloprevotella sp.; assembly: GCA_963535845.1. Lineage (GTDB taxonomy): Bacteria > Bacteroidota > Bacteroidia > Bacteroidales > Bacteroidaceae > Alloprevotella. The sequence goes on along the minus strand of CAUSYJ010000092.1, from coordinate 3,468 downwards.
TGTTTGCCGTCAGTTTCTTGTTCTTGTAAAAAGAAGTATAAAATGAAAAATTTTAAGTATTCCATTCAGATGCAATCGCTTCAAAAAGTTCTGCGCCTAGGTATTGCTATAGGTTCGTTCTTGCTTTTTGTTCCGCTTTCTGCCCAGCGTCGGGCCATTACAAAATACTTTCTTCAATCTTTTCAAGGAAAAGAAACGCTCTTCCCAATGTCGAAGCCGCTCAAAGCAGACCAACTTGAAACAGCGCGGCAAGAAGTGTGGGATTGTTGGCTTAAGGCTAATGCTCAAGATTCTCCACAGCTCATCCCACTTACTACGCTCTCTGAGCAGACACACGGAGAATGGGTCATTCCAGATAAGCTTGAACCCAATGCTAAACTGAATTATTACTATGGCCGAAAAGGTGCATCGACTGATGCTCAGATTCCAGCTTTCATCTATCTCCATGGCAGTGGCCCACGAGATGCCGAATGGGCGATGGGATTGAAGTTGGCACAAATTTTTGACGATGCCCCCAGCATCTATTTTATTCCTCAAATTCCTCAAGAAGGGGAGTGGTATCGTTGGTATCAGCGTTCTAAGCAGTGGTTTATGGAACGCTTGCTCCGTCAGCTTTTTATCAATCCACAGGTGGATGCCAATCGCCTTTATCTAATGGGCATCTCTGAGGGAGGTTATGGTAGTCAGCGCTTGGCTTCGTTCTACGCCGACTATTGGGCTGCCGTAGGCCCTATGGCTGGAGGAGAACCGCTCAAGAATGCTCCTGTTGAGAACTTGCGTAACACGCCTTTTAGCCTGCGAACCGGTGCACAAGATTTGGGCTTCTATCGAAACTTGCTAACGCGTTACACCCGCGAGGCTTTGGATAGTTTAGGCCGACTGAATGGCGGTGAATACCACCATTGGATAGAGCTGATTCCCAATGCTGGACACGCTATCGACTATAGGCGTACCCCAATATGGTTGAAGCAATGGAAGCGCGTTCCGACTCCTTCGCGCGTTAGTTGGGAGGATTTTGAAATGGACGGTAGACATCGTCGCGGATTTGCCAATCTGCAAATTATTCAGCGCCCAAATGCTACAGAGCGCACCCGTTATGAGGAAAGAATTGAGGGAAATGTGGTGGATTTGACGATACAAAATGTTCACTATCAGGCGTTAGAAAAAGATTCTCGTTGGGGCATTGAACTAAAATCGGCGCGTACCTATACGCCAGTCTCAGGAGGCCGTTTGATAGTCTATCTCACTGCTGCACAAATGGATTCTACTCGTCCCGTTGTGGTGAGAGTGAATGGAGCAACTGTGTGGACGGGGCTGTGTGAACCAACCATGAGCGCGATGATCAATAGTTTGGCTTGTTTCTACGATGCTGAGCGCATATATCCCTTTGCCATTGACGTGAAATACTAAAGTGTACTTCTCAAAACCTTATTTTATTCATGAAAATCTTAAAGACATTAGGCTTTGCGTCTCTATTTTTCTGGGCCATATCTATCAGTGCGCAAGAAGGCGTTTATGGAGATTATGTAGAGCCTGAAGATACGGCAAGAGTTGATAGGGAAGGCTGGGGGATTCTGCCCAATAAGTTGCAAATGAGTTGGGCCTCGCGCGATGTTCATTATGAGAAACATCAACCACCTCGGTTTTGTGTGACAACAGATACGGTTGTTTATGCTTGGAGAGGAGAGCGCATTGGTGTACAGGCTGTACTTTTTTCTCGAGAGCAAACAGGGCCTCTTTCTTTGCGTATCTCTGGCAAAAAAGGTTTTTGGGGAACAGCGCGTTTTGTCAATTATGTTTGGACGGACAATTTTCGTGGCTGTGGTAATCACCCCACGGGTTGGAAGCCCTATTTAGTCCCAGATGTGATAGATCGGGAAACAACGAAGATGTTTGAGAGAGAAACGACACGCCCTATATGGTGTACGTTTGAAATACCTCAAGCGGCAAAACCTGGCCCATATAGTATCCGTCTGGAGGTACTTAATGCACGTAAGAAAGTAGTGGGACGTTTGAATTTAAAAGTAGTGGTGCAAGAACGAATGTTACCGAAGCCCTCCGATTGGAAGTTTAATTTGAACTTTTGGATGCAGCCCTACGCAGTTAGTCGCTACTATCGCGTTCGTCCGTGGAGTCAGGCTCACTTCAAAGCCTTGCGCCCTTACATGCAGATGCTGGCTAGAGCAGGTCAGAAAGTGGGTACGGCCATTCTATTCTATGAGCCATGGGGAGCGCAGAGTAATGATAAATTTGAACCTATGGTGTTGACAACAAAAAAAGTTGACGGAAGTTGGGCTTACGACTACACTATCTTTGATCGTTGGATTACATTCTTGGATAGTTGCGGCATAAATGGACAAATCAATTGTTTTTCGATGGTTCCTTGGGATATGAGCTTCCGCTATATGGATGAAGCGTCCCAAAAGTATGCTTATCTCAAAACTTCTACTTCTTCAGCAGAATATGAGAAACTTTGGACTGACTTTCTCCGTAGTTTTGCCGAACATTTGAAAGCAAAGGGATGGTTTGAAAGAATAGTGATAGCCATGGATGAGCGCGGACTTGATGCGATGACAGATGCTTATCGTGTGGCGCAGCAAGCAGTGCCTGGTATCAAGATGGCACTAGCAGGCAATTACCATAAAGAATTGTCCGATAAGTTGTATGATTATTGTGTGGCCTATGGGCAACATTTTACGGATGCAGAACTCTCTATGCGAAATGCAAAGGGTTGGGTGACGACAACTTATACTGCCTGTCCCGATGCAGAGCCGAACGTTTGCTCCAACAATAGTCCTGCTGATGCTGCCTACCTGCCTATCTATTGCTTGGCTAATGGCTTTAATGGTTTCTTGCGTTGGGCTTGGATGAATTGGACAGATGCCCCTCTGCAAGATACACGTTTCCGAATGTTTACGCCTGGCGATACATATATGGTTTATCCTGGCGGGCGCAGTAGTATTCGTTTTGAACGAGTTATAGAAGGGGTTCAGCAGGCTGAAAAAGTTCGCCTATTGCGCGAAGAATATGCCAGAACGGGCAATACGGCTGCACTTCAGAGACTCAATGAGCTCGTTTCAACCTTTGCTTCAGGCAAAGTGACAGCCGAACGACCATCAAGCTTTTATGTAGATCGCCTGGAAAATCTCCTTAATCATCCTTCTCAAAGAGCCTTTGACAAGAAGCATTGATCGCTGATATAGATATATTGTGGGGGGACGGTTGTGTAGAACTACTCTAGCTAATATATTAAGACAAGGTCTCAACAATCTAAAACAGATTGTTGAGACCTTGTTCCTTTTGATATTTTGCTTTTAGAACATCTACTCCATTTGACGCCATCTTCAAGTTTTAATTCACCAGAAATATTTTCAAAAGAAGTTGATAGGCTGGAATATTCAAAGGGCAGAATAAATAAGCCAACCTAGATAGAAGGAGAAGATAACAATGAGCATGGAGCCTTCCCAA
>CAUSYJ010000091.1:0-6910 GCA_963535845.1 uncultured Alloprevotella sp. | reverse complement strand
GTGCTTATATGTGTTACAATGATGTGATAATAAAAAAGAATCAAAGTTTGTTGTTATATCCTGTAAGAGGTTATCAATCAGATAGTTTTTGTGATCTATGACAACGTGATAAGAAAAAATAGCCTTTATTGGTAGGAGAAATATTGGGTTTATTGTATGAAGAAATAATACTACCAAAGCAATTCGAGGATGAATCGAATTTTAGAGATAAATTAAACTCTGCTTGTCCAGAGCTGAGGTCTCATGCTACTTTCAAATCGAAGAGCTCAGAAAAGCTCGAGATATTTGATTCGACTAACCTACGTGGCGTTACGATGTGCTAGGAAAGCTCTCTTTAGTTACAACGTTCGGTCTGAAAGATGGTGGTATGCAACTGATGAGAATGTAATTTCGTACAATTCTTCTGATTTGCTGTTTTTCTCGTTGTCTCTAGTGGTTGAGGAGGAGATGAGTAGTGTTATTTTCAGAAACTGTTGATGGGGCAACGTGCTTCATAATACTGTGTGATATATGTAGATAAAACACTGCCTATCAATGGCTGTATACGAAGGCATTTGAGCTATGATAGGCAGTAGAAATCAGTAGTTTAATAAGGAAACGCTTAGAAAGCAAAGTGGATGAGGTCGTTGAAGATAGCATACGCCATCAGCAGTAGGAGAAAGCTCATGCCTATCTTCTCTGCCATCTCCATGAATTTCTCACTGGGTTTTCTTCGTGTGACAACTTCTGCCACGAGGAAGAGCGCATGCCCACCGTCAAGGGCCGGAATTGGGAGAACGTTCATAAAGGCTAGCATGAGCGATATAAACGCTGTAAGCTCCCAGAAACGTTGCCAATCCCACGTGGTTGGGAAGAGTGAACCGATGGCACCAAACGAACCGATAGATTTAGCCCCGTCTTTTGTGAAGAGGTATTTCAAGTCATCAATGTAGCCTTTAAATACACCAATTCCGTGCTTTATGCCTGCAGGGAAAGCTGCTAAGAAGTTATAGTTGATGTGTGTTTTCTCGTATTTCTCACGAGGAGCAGTCCAAGTGGCTCCGAGAGAGAGTTGTGCATCGAGTTGAGCCTTGAGCGTGTCGATACTGCCGTCTTTGTGTGCCACTGCTAGCGTAACTGTGCGTATGGCAAGGCTGTCCTTAGGGCTGCATCCTGGAGCATGGGAGAAGACGCGTTGTAGCATCGTTCTGTGGTCCATATCGTTTGCTTTCTTGTTGAGCTTTTCAGCAAGCAGAGTTTTCTCTAATGTAAATTCGTTCCAAGTGGAGATACTCTTTCCATTGAAGCCTACCACCTTGTCGCCAGCTTGTATGCCTGCTTTAGCCGCTGCACTACCTGCCACTACGCTATCGATGACACTGGGCATCAGTTCGAGCATAAAGGGTGGTTTGTGTTTCATCATATCGAGCATATTCATCTTTCCAGGTAACGTGAGTGTGACCTTTTTGCCGTTGCGCAGAACGGTGCATGAGGTGGCCTCACTGATGGCGCGGTAAACGTTGCCAATGCTTTGTGTGTTGTCGAAACGTGTAAAAGCCACTTCGTTGGTGCGAAGGGGGATGTCGCCGTCTCTAAAGCCATATTGCTGCGCTGTCTCGTTGAATTTGAAGCCGTCCTTCACGTTCTCTATGGGCACGTAGGTATCGCCCCATACGAAGAGAATCATGGCGTAGATGAATAGTGCTACAATGAAGTTGACGATAACGCCAGCGAGCATCACGATGAGTCGCTGCCATGCTGGTTTAGCGCGAAATTCCCAGGGTTGCACAGGTTGCTTCATCTGCTCTGTATCCATCGACTCGTCGATCATACCAGATATTTTGACATATCCTCCTAATGGCAACCAGCCGAGCACATATTTAGTGTCGCTCTTCTTGGGTTTGAAGCTGAAGAGATTGAACCAAGGGTCGAAGAATAGAGCAAATTTCTCGACACGAATTTTGAAGAGTTTAGCAGCTAAGAAGTGGCCTCCTTCGTGCAGAAACACGAGAATCGAGAGGCACAAGATGAGCTGGAGGGCTCTAATGAGAAATACTTCCATGAAAAAAGGTGTTTAGTGTCTTGTTATGAGCGTTTATCCTTTAGAGGTCAACGCTTGTTTGTCTGTGTTTATTTGTGTGATTATCCTTGGATGAGTTGCTGAGTGTAACGCCGTGTTTCACTATCGGTTGTGAAATAGTCTTCCAGTGAGGGCGTGGCAATAAAGGGCACCTCCTCCATGGCCTGAGCAATAATGCGTGGGATGTCCATAAAGCCTATTTTTGTCTCTCTGAAGGCGCGATTTATTACCTCATTGGCCGCATTCATAATGCAGGGGGTGTTGCCGCCACGCTGACAGGCATCGTAGGCTAATTGGATACATGGGAATTTCTCTCTATCTGCTTTTTCAAAATGGAGCGTTTGTATCTCGAAGAGGTCAAGACGTCCACTGTTGAGCGGTAGGCGCTGAGGGAAGGAGAAGGCGTACTGGATGGGAAGACGCATATCTGGAAGGCCCAATTGGGCGATGATAGAGCCGTCTTCAAACTGCACAGCAGAGTGGATGATACTCTCTGGCTGCACTACGATCTCTATGTCTGCGGGTTTGACATTGTAGAGCCATTTGGCCTCTATCATCTCAAAGCCTTTGTTCATCATTGTGGCAGAGTCTATCGTTATCTTAGCTCCCATCTCCCAGTTGGGGTGGCGAAGAGCTTGCGCTGCTGTCACTGTCTGTAGCTCCTCACGCTTGAGCTTGCGGAAGGGGCCTCCACTGGCCGTGAGTAGGATCTTCTCTATCTTATTGTTTCCTTCTCCTGCGAGAGCTTGGAAGATAGCTGAGTGTTCGCTATCAACGGGGAGAATCGGCGCGTGGTTCTCGAACGCTAGGCGTGTGATGATATCTCCTGCCACCACCAGTGTCTCCTTGTTGGCTAACGCAATGGTCTTGTGCGATTGAATAGCGTGGACAGTAGGACGAAGCCCTGCAAAGCCAACCATTGCCGTTAGAACAATATCTATGTTCTCATTCTCTACTACTTCGCAGAGGGCTTGCTCACCGCTATACACTTTGATGTCGGTATTGGCTAATGCTTCCTTGACCTGATTGTACTTGTCGGTATCGGCAATGACAACAGTATCGGGAGAGAACTCGCGTGCTTGCTGTATGAGTAGGTCTGCATTGCTGCCTGCTGTGAGCGTATGTGCTTCGAAGAGGTCCTTGTGTTGTCGGATAACATCTAAAGCCTGTGTTCCTATGCTTCCTGTAGAGCCGAGAATGGCAATTTTCTTCATATAACGTGTTTATAATATAAAGTCGTGTGGATCAAATGAGGTCTAGTATACCTTCTGGTAGATTGAGCTGAAGGACTTTCTTCTGCAAGTCGTAGTGGAGCAGAAAATCATCGTGATAGGGGATTAAATGACCAGAAGAAAGCGAAAGAAGGATATTGACAGAAGAGTCGTCAACATCCGTAATTCGTCCTAGGCTTCTGCCTTGCTGATCGCTAACTTCAAAGCCTACCAGTGCTTTGAGGGAGGGAAGAGTGTCGGCATCTTCTTCGCAGATAGCTGCTGCAGGGTAGAAAACTTCTGCCCCTACGAGCCGCTTTGCTGCAGCTTCGGTATCTATATCCATTAATTTCAAAATAAGCGTACTATCGTTCTTAAAACGGTATTCTTCCCAAAAGTAAGGTACTAGTATTCCGTCTCGATTGAGCACAAGATACTCGGCTTCTCCGCGGTCGAAAGCATCATTGGTAAATTGGAGTTCTACTTCTCCGATAATGCCTCTATAACGCGTGATACGGCCTATATATATAACGTCTTCTTCCCGAATCATTCCGTACGCTTAATGTTTGCTCCGAGCGAATTGAGACGCTCTTCTATGTTTTCGTATCCGCGGTCGATCTGCTCGATATTGTCTATAATGCTTGTACCTTCAGCACTCATAGCTGCAATAAGCAGGGCTATACCGGCACGAATATCGGGACTCGTCATGCGGCGAGCACGAAGGGTGAAAGCGTTGTCATGGCCCACTACAACGGCTCTATGAGGGTCGCAGAGAATGATTTGTGCTCCCATCTCTATGAGCTTATCAACAAAGAATAAACGGCTCTCAAACATCTTCTGATGGAAGAGTACAGAGCCTTTGGCTTGCGTAGCTACCACGATGAGAACGCTCAGCAAGTCAGGCGTTAAGCCAGGCCATGGTGCATCGGCTACGGTCATAAAAGAGCCATCGATGAAGGTCTCTATTTCGTAGTGGTCTTGACGAGGTATATACAAATCATCACCACGATGCTCCATCTTTATACCTAATTGGCTGAAAGAATAGGGGATAATACCTAATTCTTCATAGGCAACGTCCTTGATTGTAAGCCCATCGCCAGCCAAGGCTGCCATGCCTATAAAGGAGCCTATTTCAATCATATCAGGCAAGATGCGATGCTCTGTACCTTGAAGTTCTTTTACGCCTTCTATGGTCAGCAAATTAGAGGCTATACCACTGATTTTAGCTCCCATACGGTTCAGCATCTTGCAAAGCTGCTGAATATAGGGCTCACACGCTGCATTGTAAATTGTGGTGGTTCCTTCAGCTAAAACAGCAGCCATAATGATGTTGGCAGTACCTGTAACACTGGCTTCATCGAGCAACATATAAGTGCCTTTGAGCCTGTCAGCACTGATTTCAAAGGTTTGTTGTTTTACAGAGTGACTAAACTTAGCTCCTAGTTTCTTGAAGCCAAAGAAGTGCGTATCTAGCCTACGACGTCCTATCTTATCTCCTCCTGGCTGTGCAAGAGCAGCCCAGCCATAACGGGCCAATAGGGGACCTAATAAGAGCACAGAACCTCGCAATTTGGAGCAACGTGATAAGAATTCAGTGCTGCGAAGATATTCGAGATTAAGTTCTTTAGCTTGAAAGGTAAAATCGCCTGGAGCATTTTTTGTGACCAAACATCCCATATCGCCCATCAATCTGATAAGATTGTTGACATCGAGAATGTTTGGTATATTAGTCATTCGAACGGGCTCAGCGGTAAGCAACGTTGCTGCTATCACTTCGAGAGCTTCATTCTTGGCTCCTTGAGGTGTTATTTCTCCTTTGAGGCGGTGACCGCCTTCAATAATGAAAGATGCCATAATTGAGGGGGGAATAAAATTATAGAGTCAGTTTACCGTCACTATATATTTCAAGATCGCGAGCTACCTTGTTGTCGGTAGCACTGCCACCTTTCCATGCTGCTAAATTACGCTTCATACGATTAGCAACAAGTAGAAGTCTGCTCTCTCTCTGTTCATCGTCTGGTTCTTCACTTAGCTTCTTAATAGCATTTTCAATCAAGCGACCATAATGACGATAACGGATAGAACCTTGCGGATACGACAACTTCTGCGGACGACTTTCTTCTTCTCTCTTGCAAATTTCAACAGGATAGTCAATATCTAATTCATAGTTAGCCATATAGGCAAGATGATCCCAGAGTTTATGTGTAAAATTAGGGATATTCTTCAACTGTGGATTCAGTTGAGCCATAATGCGCACAATACGCTGTGCGTACTCTTGTCGCTTTGCACGGTCTTCTATGGTGCAGGCGTGCTCCACCATCTTCTGTATAAGTCTGCCGTACTCGGGCAACTTTAATTTCTCTTCGTTTGTATTGTATTTCATTTAGATGAGTTTCTTGGGTTGTGTAGCAATAAATTGTTTCAAATAGAAAGGTTCGAAATATGCTACATCTTCAAACTTCTCTCTCACCCATGCTTTTTCAGCAAGTGGAAACATATATTTGGCATCGGGGACAATGTCCGAGATAAAATGTGCATTGGACTGCTGTATAACACTGCTGCATTTCTCTGCTCCATTTCCAAAGAAATACACTGGGCCTTTATCTAGAAACTCCTTGTAGGTGTTTTCATCCACAATATCAGCCGCAGTAGGACGTATAGTATTGAGTGCGCGGTCATAGACACTGGCATAGACCTCCATGCGTCGAGCGTCTATCATAGGGCATAAAAGCGCATTTTCTTCTATCTCGTGGTATAAAAGAACTGGCACGCACAGCAATTCTAACGTAGGAATAGCAATCAGCGGAAGATCGCGGCCATAGCAAATACCTTTGGCTTCGCTTACGCCTATTCTAAGTCCCGTATAAGAGCCTGGCCCCATACTCACTGCAACTGCATTGAGCGGAATAGCATGGCTATCAGCAAACGAGATAGCATCGCGAACCATTGGAGCAAGTACTTTGGCATGATTGAGAGCTGTTCCATCAAATTCTTTATATATACTCGTCCCATTTTCAGACAATGCAACGGAACAGACTTGTGTGGAAGATTCAATATGTAGAATGCAAGACATATAGCTACTATGCTTTGAACAAAAATTTGCTGCGAAGTTACAAACTTTCTATGAAAAATCCCAACGCTTTTGGCTAATCGCACTGTTTTCCTTAATTTTGCTGACCGAAAAAGCAGTTGAATGGTCCGTCGTGGATAGTCTTTTTAGACTAGACGAGGAAAGTCCGGGCAGCATAGGGTGCTCCGCTTCTTAATGGGAAGTTGTCTGCGAAGGCGAATAAACGTAGAAGAAAATAACTGCCTCCTTCGGAGGTAAGGGTGAGAAGGTGAGGTAAGAGCTCACCAGCGATATGGTGACATGTTGGCTGTGCGTATCGGAGGCTGAAAGTTCGCGTAAACTGGCGCTTGAGGGCGACCCGCTCGAGCCAGAGGGTAGAACGATAGAGCCTATTGGTGACAATAGGCCAGGATAAATGACGGGCACATTCTTTGGAATGGACAGAACCCGGCTTATAGTTTAACTGCTTTTTCTTTTTGTTTTCAATCATTTATCTAACTTGCATAGATTGAAAGCTTACTAAAGCAAATGTTCTATAGGAGTTTGATGTGGAAAATAAATCCCACACTC
>CAUSYJ010000090.1:0-6916 GCA_963535845.1 uncultured Alloprevotella sp. | reverse complement strand
TCCGCGACCGCTTGTTTATGGATCAAGACTACGTCCGTGCGGACATCTTCTCCCTTGAGCAGCGGCAGCGGATGAATAGCGTGAGCGAGGAATTGAACTTCAAAGGCAGCAACGGGCGGCACTGGGCGTGGACCACGGGAGCTTTCTTCCTCTACGAGAATAAGCGTACCACTTGCCCCGTCAATTTCTATGCGGGCGGAGTGGACTTCCTCAATTCAATGTTCCGCAGTGTGATGCCGAGTTTCGTTACTTTGCAGTTCACCGACTCTCGTTTGCCGTTCGATGCTTCTTTGAAAACTCCGGGGATGAACGTGGCTCTGTTCCATCAGTCCACTTTCCACCATTTTCTCCTTGAGGGCTTGTCGCTCACAGCCGGACTTCGTCTCGACTACGACCATCATGCGCTGACGCTCCATTCTCCCTCTCGTCCCTACAACTATCTCTTCCAGCTCCAAATGCCTATGTTTGGGCTCGACATCAATCGCACCTTCACGAGCGAGGCGGGACTTGCGGGGAAAAGCCATCATGGGAGTTGGCAGCTCGTGCCGAAGGTGGCATTGCAGTATGATTTGCCCAGCGGCATCGGAAATGTTTATTGGGCAGTGAGCAAGGGGTATCGCAGTGGTGGCTACAATCTGGAGAACTACAGCGACCTTGCGCAAAACCTCCTACGCCGAAACATCATGGGACAGGTGCGCGACTACAGCATCGCTACGCTGCAAACGCTGCCGAGCCTGACGGAGGAGAACCGAGAAAAGGCCATCGCTGGCATGAGCGGTATGATTGCTGCTAATATGCCCGGAGAGGTGAGTGTGTCCGCATTGGCTTATAAACCTGAATACAGTTGGAACCACGAGTTGGGCACTCATCTCACGCTCTTTGAAGGCGCGCTGCAACTGGATGCTGCGGCCTTTCTTCTCAGTACCCACCACTTGCAAATGGCGCGTTTCTCATCCAGCGGTATGGGGCGCGAGATTGTGAACGCAGGGCGAAGCCGGACGTACGGAGTGGAACTGAGCGTGCGCTCTTCCCTCCTCGACAACCGCCTGAGCCTGCAAGCCTCCTATGGGTGGGCACATAGCACTTTTACGCAGTATTTTCTCGGACTGGCCAAAGGGGCTACGCACGCAACGGACTATAAAGGAAATTTTGTGCCTTATGCTCCCGAACATACGCTTGCGGCTTCGGCCGACTTCCGCCAACCTTTATCGAACGCTTTCTTTGAGGCCTTCACGGTTGGAGCTGAAATGGTGGCTGCGGGGCGTATTTGGTGGGACGAAGCCAATACGTTTAGCAGTCCGTTCCATGCAGTGCTCAATGCCCATGCGGGAGTGGAGCTGGCTGGTAAAGTGAGTGTTGATTTTTGGGCGAGAAATCTGACGAAAGCCCATTATAGCGAGATGTCCTTTATCTCTATGTCGCGCCGCTATGCGCAATATACGCGCCCGTTGCAAGTAGGCATCGATGTGAAAATAGATTTTTAGGATGTTCCTGATTGTTCTGTCTTAGCTGCGACTAAGCAAACTTTTCCGCACGAGAAAGAAAAGCGGAAAAGTTCAAAGAAAAAAAGTCGGACTGGTTGAGCCATTCAGCAATGCGCTGAGGACGCCAACCAGTCCGATGTGTTTTTATTTCGTTCCCATAATCCGATTTGCTTCTTCCACAAAGCGCGCTTTCAGTTGTCGGGCAAATGCGTTGTTAGGGTCGAGTTGTAGCGCCTTGTCGAAGCAGTCGAGTGCGTCGCGATAATATACAGGGCCTTCTTTCATCGGGTTTTTCACGATGAGCGCAGTGAGGTAGAAACCTTGCAGTGTGTAGACATCGGAGGGTGAAGCTGTTTTCATCTGTCGGAGTTGGCTGATGCGTCGGTCTGCCGCTTTGGCGAGGCCGTCGGCCTGGTCGTTTTGGGGATTCATCACAGCAAAGATGAGGCAGAGGCGCGCCGCTTGGTACTTTGGTTGTACACTGTCGGGGAACTGTGCCTCTATTTGCTCCATCTGTGCAATGCAGTTGAGGAGGTTTTCGGGCGTGGGAGCTTGCATCTGACTAAGGCAAGCGCTGATTTGCTGCTTCATGTCGAGCGGTTTTTCCTTGGTGGTTTGAGCCGAAGCGGAGAAACTCATACTTGCCGTAAAGAACAAGGCGATGGCGAGGTTTGAAATGATAGTTTTCATAATGTTTGTTGTTTTTTAGTGGAACTTTAATGAATCTGGATCGAAGGAGAAACGGCCGTATCAGTTCGATTTCCTGCAACAAAATTATGTAAGGGAAAAATACCGTGCAAATAGTTGTGACGCACAACCACTTTCTGGGAGAAATAACTACTGCGTGGGACGAGCAGCGATTTTTTGGGACGAACAACTAAGTTGTTTCTGTGGATAAGTATCAAAAAATCGGACCTATCTTTGAGCTGATAAATCCGATTTTCTTTCTCTATTTTTATAAGAACGTTTTGAGCTTCGCCACATAGGAGCGCGACACGGGTACGGCCTCTTGGGCTGGAGATAGCGTGAGGACATAGCCGTTGGAATTGCCCTTGGCGTTCGTGATGTTGTTGAGATTGACAACAAAGGAGCGGTGACACTGAAAGACATTGTCGTAGGGGAGTTGCTGCATGAGTTCGGCAATGGTCAGGCGGAACGTTCGGGTGGCAACGGTGTCCTGCTGCTTGTAGTGGACAATAATGTCGTTTCTCACCGACTCGGCAAAGAGGAAATCGTTGATGGGTAACTCCAGAGCTTGTCCTCTCACAGCTGCATCGCGGATGCTCACGCGGATGTCGGTTTGCTGCTCCGCTGTTTTGTTGAGCATAGAAGCGAGTTCTGTTCGCAGCATGCGATTGTAGCTAATGCCTATGGAGATGAATGTGATGAAAAGGCCAATGATGGAGGTCCAATAGAGGAAAGTAAGAAGCAAGGAGAGATTGAACAGACTCACCCCGAAATACAAACCCCAAAAGGCGAAATTCCCCACGCCGATAAAGACGACGAGCAGAATAGTGGCGATACTGGCATCGAGGATTGTCCATTTCGCTTTGTGTTTCATCACCTGCCGTGCAACGAGTGTATGCACCATCTCGAGGAGAAAGGTGATGAGGCCCGACGCGAGGCACGGCAGCAAGATGTTGCCTTTGGCAGCTGCCAGCCCAAAGGGGCGCAGCAAATAGAGAATAAGGAAAACAATGAAAGCGTATAGCAACTGTTCTTTCCAGGTGCTTTCTTTGAAGGGGTATTTCCGTCGTAGTATCATTTTTCTTCTGTTTTTCTACGGTTTATCCCAACGCCACATCGAGCATCATCATCACGCTGAAGCCCACGGCAAAGAAGATGGTGCCGATGTTGGAGTGAGGTCCTTCCGACATCTCTGGAATCAGCTCTTCCACTACGACATAGATCATTGCACCCGCTGCAAAAGCCAGCGTGTAGGGGAGAACAGGGAGCAAAACACTTGTAGCCACGAGCACAAGGACGGCCGCAATGGGTTCTACCACGCCCGAGAGGAAGCCCATAAGGAAGGCTTTCGGCTTGCCCATTCCCGCACTTTTCAGTGGCATCGAGATGATAGCTCCTTCGGGCACGTTCTGGATGGCAATACCGATGGAGAGCGTTAGAGCTCCTGCCGCCGTCACGCTGCTGGAGCCGCCCAAGAGTCCGGAGTAGATAGCTCCCACGGCCATACCCTCGGGGATGTTGTGGAGTACGACGGCGAGTACCATCATCGTGGTACGCTGCAAATGGCTTTTCGGGCCTTCCGGCGCAACGGCTCCTGCGTGGAGGTGGGGGATGATTTTGTCGAGCAGCAACAAGAAAAGGATACCTACCCAAAAGCCGATGACGGCTGGAACAAAGGACCATCGCCCCATCTGGCTACTTTGCTCGATGGCGGGGATGAGCAGGCTCCACACAGAGGCCGCCACCATCACGCCGGCGGCGAAGCCCGTGAGCATGCGGTTGACAGAAAGGCTCAACTCTTTTCGGAGCAAAAACACAAAGGTGGCGCCCAGTGTTGTGCCTATGAGGGGGATGAGTATTCCCCAGATAATATCAGATGTCATATTTCTTCTTTTTGATTTTCTTATGCAAAGATAAGGAGAAGTTGTGAGCTGCGAAATACAAGAGTTGAGGTAGGAAAGAACAAGTATATGAGGGGACAAAAATACAATAAGGTTGTCAGCTGACAGCCTTATAGCGTGAACTGACAGCCTTATTCTGCCAGCTGACACAATAAGGATATTTTTACCATTCTTTATGCGCTTGTTTGTCAGTGGTTTACGGTGAGTGTGTTTCTCAATTCTGCCATTTTCCAAGATGGCTTTTAGCACACAAGAAAAACGAGGCACAAGTGGAGGGAAAACCCTTCGTTTCTTGTACCTCGTTTTGAGTATTTTTTAGGACGGATAGTAGTGTCCGCCTAAAAAGTTCGATTTTTAAGCTTCATAGCCATATCTTGCGCAGGCTCCCAGTTCCTCTTCGATACGAATGAGCTGGTTGTACTTAGCCATACGGTCGGTGCGGCTCATACTACCTGTCTTGATCTGTCCAGAGTTGGTAGCCACAGCGATGTCAGCAATCGTAGTATCCTCCGTCTCGCCCGAGCGGTGAGAAGTTACAGAGGTGTAGCCGTGGCGGTGAGCCATCTCGATGGCTTCGAGGGTTTCGGTGAGCGAACCAATCTGATTAACCTTGATCAGAATAGAGTTGGCTGCACCCAGTTCGATACCCTTCTTCAGGAAACGCGTGTTGGTGACAAAGAGGTCATCGCCCACAAGCTGGCAGCGGTTGCCAATGGCAGCGGTGAGCTTCTTCCAACCTTCCCAGTCGTTCTGGTCGAGACCATCCTCAATAGAGTCGATAGGATACTTGGTGATGAGTTCTTCGAGGTAAGCAATCTGCTCGTCATCGGAAAGTTCCTTGCCGTTCGGATCTTTAGGCATTCCGTTAGAAAGTTGCTTGTAGTTGTAGTAGTACTTACCATCGCGCACGGAGGCAAACTCGCTCGCTGCGCAGTCCATAGCGATGCGGATGTCCTTGCCTGGTTCGTAGCCCGCGTTGCGAATAGCGTCGACGATGCTCTGCAGGGCGTCTTCAATGCCGTCGAGAGCTGGTGCGAAACCGCCTTCGTCGCCCACAGCAGTGGAGAGGCCGCGCTTCTTGAGATCCTTCTGCAATGCGTGGAACACTTCTGCACCCATGCGGATAGCTTCCTTCTCAGAACTTGCACCTACCGGACGAATCATGAATTCTTGGAAGGCGATGGGGGCATCACTATGAGCACCACCATTGATAATGTTCATCATCGGAACAGGAAGTACATAGGTGTTAGTGCCACCAATGTAGCGATAAAGCGGCATATTCAGGGCTTTGGCAGCCGTTTGAGCCACAGCCAAGCTCACGCCCAAAATGGCGTTAGCACCCAAGTTGCTCTTCGTCGGCGTACCGTCGAGGTCGAGCATCTTATAGTCGATGGCGCGCTGATTGAGCACATTGTCGCCACGAAGCGCGGGAGCAATAATGTTATTGACATTCTCAACGGCTTTCAAAACGCCCTTACCACCATAACGAGCCTTGTCGCCATCGCGAAGTTCGAGAGCTTCGTTTTCACCTGTAGAAGCACCAGAGGGAACGCTGGCGCGACCCATTACACCGTTTTCGAGTGTCACTTCTACCTCTATCGTGGGGTTACCTCTTGAATCGAGGATTTCTCTTGCGTGAATTTTTTCGATTTTCATTGTTTCTTTTGTTTTATAACAAAGGGCGGGGGACGATTTTGCAAGTCACCTCGTACGAGATATTGGTTGAAGAAAACATCTCCGCTCTAATGCTCGTCCCTTGTATCTTGTTGTCGTCCCCCTCGTGTCTACCCTCGTATCATTGTAATAATCATTTTGAAGGGACGTTCAGCTTTTACGCTGTGGCGTGCCCCGCTGGGAATGATGAAGCTCTCGCCGGCTTTGATGCGATTGTCCGTGCCTTCAACGTTGAGTAGCATCTCGCCATCAGTCACTTGGATGAAGGCGTCGAAAGGTGCGAGGTGTTCGGAGAGACCTTGGCCTTCGTCAAAGCTAAACAGCGTTACGCTACCAGCATTGTTGTGTACCAATTCCTTACTTACTACGCCACCTTCTGCATAGTCTACCAAATCGTTTGCTACGAAAATCTTACCTTTTTCAAACTTTGCCATAATAAAAATGTGTTTGTGAGTTACGGGACCAGCCCTTTATTCGTTCCGCAAGCGGAATCTTCTTTCTGACAAACTCCTTAAATAAAAGGAATGCCGCGAGTAGGGGACTGTCAGGTCGGGTAACAAATGTGCCCGGCTAAGCTTCGGAAAGAGATTAAGCCAACTCGCCTTTGATTTCTTCCAACCAATTGGCGATGCGCTCGTCGTTGTCCTCGTTAACATCGAGAGCCAAGCCCACGAACTTTCCATCAATAACGGCTTCAGACTCTACATAGTTATAAGTTGATGCATCAACAGCACCTACCAGTTTGGCACCACTGTTAACCACTGCGTTGTAGAGCTCGATCAGTGCACCACAGAATGTGTCGCCGTAGCTTTCAGCGTCGCCGCAACCGTAGAGAGCAATTGTCTTGCCTGCCAAATTAGCTTGTTTCAGCACTTCGAGGCCATCGTACCAGTCGTCCTGAACTTCGCCAGCGCCCCAAGTGGAAGATCCCAACAGCAGGTTGTCATATTCTTCGAGTAAAGCTGCATCAATTTCTGATACATTCTTAACATCGGCTCCTAACTTGTTGGCAATGTCTTCTGCAATGCCCTCGAGAGTTCCGGTGCTGGAACCAAACACCACTAATGTCTTCTTCATAATTTTCTTTGTTATTTTCTTTAATGAATATATTTCTAAACTTTCATTTCTTTTGGTGGTTGCAAAATTACGCAAAGCCTTTCCTGTCTCAAC
>CAUSYJ010000089.1:0-7068 GCA_963535845.1 uncultured Alloprevotella sp. | reverse complement strand
TTGAGCTGCAGTAACCCTTGTTGCACCTTCACCATCAGTAAGTTGTAAAACCTCAGATCCGTCGGCTGTCACACGAGGCAAGAATTTCTCGAGGTAGGACTGACGATTCACTACTATATCGTAGAGACGTAACCATTTTGAGGTGTTAGGATTAGTAACATTCAAACGAACGAAACGTGCCTTTTGATGGCCGCCTTCAAAATCGCAATAGGAAACATCATTATTCAGCTTCGTTACTTGCGGTAAATTGATACGGAAGGTAGTCTGATTCGTACCCTTTACCTTCAAAGAAGTCCAAGAAGTACCATTTTCTGAAATCTGCACCAAAGCTCCATTAGGATAGTCGCCATTTGTTGTTCCCATATAGAGGCGAATATCATCAATCGGAGTTGTTTCTGTAAGTTCCATTTGATAAATATCCCCAGTCTGCTGATTACGTCTAATACACGTAAAAGTGGCAGGATTACCGTCTATAAAAATATTAGCAGTATCATTGTCATAAATATCTGCTACAGGAATCGTACTCCCTTTTGTCGTTGTCAGAATAGGAAATTGGAAATTCAGACGTGCTTTTTGTAAGCGCACAGACCGAGTAGCAGCATTATTATTCTGAATGATCAAGTAACGCATAAAACTTTCAGGAGCAGTAGAAGACTTTAAACGAGTCCATTTCTTACCATCAGCACTGTATTGTACCCAAAAGTTGTTGAGCAGAGTATCTGCCGCCACCAAAGATGCGAAGCGTGTAGCATTAGGGAACTCAACACCAACATATTGTCCCTTTTCTAAAGTAATGGGCTGAGGCGTATTAATATATCCACTCTGTGTTGCTTCTGACCAAACGACACGAACAAAAGCTCCTTCTTTGTTTGAAATGGGGGAAGGCTTTAACAATTGCTCTGTCTTCTTGAAGAAGCCGTCAAGAGCATGAGCTTTGAGGTATTCAATGAAGGGTTTCAGATATTGCTCAGAAAGTTTAGCTATTGAAGTTGACACACTAATACCACTTCCCATTCCTTCCAAAGCATAAACTTTATAGGAATTTGCAGAATTAAGAGTATCTGCTGCTGAAAGTGTTTCTACATAACGTTGCCACTTAGCCTCATCCGTATTTTCTAAAGCCGCAACGTCAAGGAACTGTGCCGTAGCTGTGGCCATATCACGAAGCTTAAAAATCCAGGGATGGATATCTCGATAGAAAAGTCGATCAGATTCAGAAGTTGAAGAAGCTAAAGTCTCCAACACCTTGCATGAATCCGCAATTCTCTGCATTTCTGCACGAAGTTCTGTAGGATTATGGCTAGCTTTATACGCCGTAATCTTATTGTTCAAAGTTGCCGCATCATTCCACCGCAGATAAGGAGCAATACTGCGGAAGGCTGCTGCCTTGCTGCCTAATACAGAATTAACGGCAGCTTGCCAACTATTTTGATTGTTAAAGGAAGCAGTATGCCAAGCATAGTCAGCCACACTAAATACTGGAATTTTTGCAATTTCACCTTGCTGCATCGGATTGCTAACAATAGATATTCCACCATTTAAACTTGCTGGCAGTGTGGAATTATTACCAACAGCAGGCATATCTACAAAATTGGAATACATATCACTAGCGAAAATCTGGCTATCTGCATTATCGTTGCAAGGATAATTCCACCACCAGCCGACATTACGGCCTAGTGGAGTCGCAGTAACATTCAAGTCTCTACTATTAGGAACACTCCAAACCCCCCATCCTGTTGTATAAATGGTGATCTTCGAAGGAGTGTTACCTAAAGCATTGAAGAATTTTGTAAACTGCTCTTCGCTACTTGCAAAATTGCGACAATAGATTTGAGGAACAAAATGAAGCGGCTTAACAGTATCAGCAGCCACTGCACCTGCAACATTGTATTTTGAATCCATTGCTTTCTGCAATTGCGTCAAGCGATCAGCATTTAGTTTGTATCCGGCATCATCTGAAGGTATACCTACATCGTCAACAAAAACGCCAAACTGACGGACACCCAAATCATACATTTTGGCAAATTTTCCCATAATGTCATTGATTACAGTATTACTGCCCAAAAATTTATTACCGGGATGAATTGCCCAAATAAAGTTGACTTTTGTTGCATGGGATTCTGCAGTCACTTCACGAAGCATAGCCTGTGATAACCAGCCATTTGTTTCTTGCTGTGCAGTAACAGAGGTTGGATATGCATCCATCCATTTCTCAGAATGATAAGGATCACTCTTGGCACCATAAAGGTATGTATTCATCTTATAGCGCATCATAAAGCGCATTAAGTCCTTTTTTACACTTACTGAATAGGGATAGCCATAATATCCTTCTACGATACCACGATTTTTGATATCTGCATAATCGTAAATAGTGATACAAGGCATAGCTGTATGACCTCCATCCAACATCTGCTCCAACGAAGCCAAGCCATAGAAGGTCGCGTCTGTATTCTCACCTAAAATAACGAGACGTGCTACTCCGCCGTCATTCGTAAGGCTTACAAGATGACGATCATAACGGCCATTCGTGAAGAGACTACGATCTAGCCCTAACGTAGACACGCAGTTATCAGCAGCTTGACCAGAATGATTTACTCCTAACCATATTGCAGCTACGCCTGTCCTTGATTGATTTGTAAAGTTTGCTATCAAGCCATGCTCTTGGAGTACTTCTTTCACTCGATTACGTGTAGCCTCATCAATACCACTTTCTGCAATAATGTCTACGGTCGATGTGAAGGATGTTGTTCCTGTTCCACTAACTTCCTTCTGCGGAATTGGATAAATCGTATATCTGCCATCTGCATAGACAAAGCAGCTACTTGCAAGCATGGCAGCAACGAATAATGATTTAAGTTTCATATTTTGATGGTTTAGGTTTGTTTGCTATAACACAAAACATGAATCAGCACTACACAGTGGTAGTCTGATTCACGCTATTAAAACATTTATTTACGAAGAGCTTGAAGAGTCTCCTCAAGAGCTTTTATCTTTGCTTCAGAATCTGACTTTTTCTTCTGCTCAAGCGCCACAACTGCAGCAGGTGCATGAGCTACAAATCGCTCATTAGATAGTTTCTTTTCAACAGAAGCTAAGAAGCCACGGAGATGTTCCAAATCAGCTTCAGCTTTCGCAATCTCTGCATCCTTGTCCACAAGATCACCAAGAAGTACGTCATATTCAGAAGTTCCAACCATAAAGCTAGAAGCACCCTCACCCTTCTCTTCAACAACAGCAATAGCAGAAAGATTTGCCATCTTCATTACAATTCCATCTAGTTCGGGAATAGGATTAGCCTTGAGTACCTCAAGCGGCAACACTTCTTTTTTTGCAATATTGCGTGCATTGCGAACAGCACGTACACCCTGAACAATACCTTTCACTATAGAAATCTTATGAAGGATTTCTGCATCATCCGCTTGCGGAGCTGGTATAGTTTGGGGATCTATCATCAAGCTTTCTCCAGTCTTACGCGGTGCAAGATGCTGCCAAAGCTCTTCCGTGATGAAAGGCATAAAGGGATGCAACAAGTGAAGCAAATCGTTGAAATAACCCTTAACTTGGCACAGCGTAGAAGCATCAATCGGTGCGCCATAAGCAGGTTTAATCATTTCCAAAAGCCAACCAGAGAACTCATCTGTCAACAAACGATAAACCTCCATTAGAGCTTCACTCAAACGATACTTTGAAAAAAGATCTTTAATAGTTTCAGCGCTACTTCGAAGCTGTGCCCCAAACCATTCTAGAGCTTGGGTATTGATCTGAGGCTGTTCTGTATCAGCCACTTTCCATCCTTCGATCAAACGATAGCAGTTCCAAATCTTATTACAGAAATTGCGACCTTGTTCACACAAAGCATCATCGTAAAGAATGTCGTTGCCCGCAGGCGCAGCCAACATAAGCCCCATACGAACGCCATCGGCACCAAACTTATCTATCAAATCAAGAGGATCTGGACTATTTCCCAGCGACTTAGACATCTTGCGTCCTAACTTATCACGAACAATACCCGTGAAGTAAACGTGTTTAAACGGCATCTTACCCGTGAATTCATAGCCAGCCATAATCATGCGAGCAACCCAAAAGAAGATGATATCGGGACCTGTAACCAAATCACTTGTTGGATAGTAATAGTTAAATTCTTCATTATCTGGGTGAGAAACACCCTTAAATAAAGAAATCGGCCACAGCCAACTTGAGAACCAAGTATCAAGAGCGTCTTCATCTTGGCGCAAATCTGTTTCCGAAAGATTCGGGTTATTACTTTGCTGGCGAGCTAACGACAAAGCTTCTTCAATAGTTTCAGCTACGACAAAAGTATTATCTGGCAAATAATAAGCAGGAATACGATGTCCCCACCATAGTTGGCGACTGATACACCAATCTTTTATATTCTCCAGCCAATGACGATAGGTATTTTTATATTTTGTGGGATAAAATTTAATTTCATCACTCATAACTGGCGGTAAAGCCAAATCAGCAAAATGCTGCATCTTCAAGAACCACTGCGTAGAAAGTTTTGGTTCTATAGGGACATTCGTACGTTCAGAGAAGCCTACATTGTTAGTATAGTCCTCAACTTTTTCCATCAAGTTAGCTACTTCAAGATCCTTTTCTATTTTTTTACGAACCTCAAAGCGATCTTCTCCCACATAAAGACCTGCAGCCTCAGAGATACTACCATTATCGTTGAAAATATCGATAGTATCTAAGTGGTGCTTTAAACCGAGCGCATGGTCATTAATGTCATGAGCAGGAGTTACTTTCAAACATCCTGTTCCGAATTCCACATCTACATATTCGTCCTCAATAACAGGAATTACACGATTCACTAAAGGCACACGAACTTTCTTTCCACTCAACCAACGATTTTTTGGATCCTTAGGGTTAATGCACATTGCTGTATCACCCATAATCGTTTCTGGACGCGTTGTTGCTACAACTGCATACCTATGCCCTCCTTCATCTGTATGAACCACACAACCTTCAGGAACTAGTGTTGACATATCATCATCTACTACATAGTAGCGGAGGTAATAAAGTTTTGATTTCTCTTCTTTGTAGACTACCTCCTCATCAGAAAGAGCTGTTAAAGCTTTAGGATCCCAATTAACCATGCGAACACCACGATAAATAAGCCCCTTACGATAAAGCTCTACAAAAACATGGATTACACTTTTAGAACGTTCTTCATCCATTGTGAATGCAGTGCGATCCCAATCGCAACTAGCACCAACACGGCGCAACTGCCGAAGAATGATACCACCATGTTCATCGGTCCATGCCCAAGCATGCTTTAAAAACTCTTCACGAGTTAAGTCTGCCTTTTTAATGCCTTGCTCAGCCAGTCTATTAACGACTTTTGCTTCTGTAGCGATAGAAGCATGATCTGTACCTGGGACCCAACAAGCATTCTTGCCTTCCATTCGAGCACGACGCACAAGAATATCCTGAATTGTTTCATTCAGCATATGTCCCATATGCAGCACACCTGTAACATTGGGAGGAGGAATAACAACAGTATATGGTTCTCGCCCATCAGGCTTAGAACTAAATAGTTTATGGTCTGTCCAATATTGATACCACTTATCCTCCACGTCTGCTGGAGTATACTTAGGCGCTAATTCCATTCTTTAAAATTTTGTAGATTTAGTTTATTCGGCAAAGATAGCTCTTGCATTGCAAAAAACAAAAGATTCGCAGGCTTTTGATGCCCATGCTTAACCATTTACTTGCGTGAACTTTGCAAATTTTAATAGAAGATTTTTCTCTCCGACATTTTCAAATTTAACTTTTGCGCGAGCATTACTACCTTCTCCAGATATTTCAATGATCTCACCTCGACCAAAACGCTCATGTTCTATACAGGAACCAACCTTTACATTAAAAATTGATGATTCTGAATAGTTATGGGATGAAGCATTTTCGATGCGAGAATATCTTGACGCAGGGTTTATCGTAGGAGAAGGAATACTTGCTACTTGAGGCCTGCTATTCACGCGAGGAACACAGGTAATGTCTTCACCATCATATAATAAATACTGAGAATCTATATCGCACAAAAAAGGAGATGGATTACAAATTTCCGCCGCCCCATATCGATAGCGAGATTTAGCATAAGAAAGAAAACAACGAGTTTTAGCACGCGTCACTGCCACATAGAAAAGCCTGCGTTCTTCTTCCATTTCTTTCGGATAGAAGCGAGCATTCGGGTTTGGAAAAAGATTATCTTCCATTCCCGTAACAAAAACTGTATCAAACTCTAAGCCTTTGGCAGCATGAACTGTCATGAGTGCTACTGCAGGACCTCCATCAGCTACAGTATCTTGAGAAGAACTTAAAGAGGCTTGCATCAAATAATCACCAAGACCTACGTGCTCATTACCAAAGGTTTCCAATTGCTCTTGCGAGAACTCTTTTATAGCATTCAGCAGGCCATCCACATTTTCCACCCTACTCAATGCTTCTGGAGTTTTCTCAGAGTGTAATTCTTCAGCAATTCCTGAACGCTTTATAACTTCTGAAGCTAAATCGTAAGCTCCTATTGTGGATAAGGATTCCTGCAAATCTTCAATGAGAGATACAAAGGCTAGAATTTTGTTCTGTGTTGAGGTTGAAATCTTCACCTCATAATCTTGAGGGGTTTTGAGAACCTGCCATAAACCGACTTGGAACTGAGCTGCAGCATAACGTAATTTAGCTAAGGTCGTTGCCCCTATTCCTCTCGTGGGATAGTTAATAATACGTGCCAAAGCTTCCTCATCCTGCGAGTTACAAATCACACGAAAATAAGCCAAGACATCTTTTATTTCCTTATGCTGATAGAAAGACATGCCTCCATATATTTTATAAGGAATATTCATCTGATTCAGAGCACTTTCAAAAGATCTACTTTGAGCGTTGGTTCTATACAGAATCGCTATATCTGAATACTCTATATCATAGAGGGAACGTAGGCGAAGAATCTCTTTTAACACCTTCATACTTTCATCTTGGTCACTATACGAAGACATCACACGAATACGCTCTCCCTCTGACAGGTTACTGAAGACATTCTTCTGTATACGG
>CAUSYJ010000088.1:0-7072 GCA_963535845.1 uncultured Alloprevotella sp. | reverse complement strand
CCGATAGTAGGGTGCTTGCGTAGTAGCAACAGGGAGCGACATCTCGTGCTCGTTGAGTAAAACTTTAACGAGAAGGTCTTTACTTTTCTTTTTGCGATAGAACACCCACTGAATGTTGCACGCCATGGGGAAGATTTCATAATTGCGCCATTTTTCGGCCAACAGATTGGCATCTCCTCCCTGCTGTTTGCCACAATCGCCAAGCTCCATCAAACAGGCTAATGGGAGAACCACCACGTCGTGACCGAAACGCAGCGTTGCGCCTGGTACGGACTTCTGCAAGCAACTGTCGGCCGTGGTTAAGAAATTGCGCAAGAGATTGTTCTGCAAATAGGGCATCACACCCTTTGAGAGACTATTATCGCCATAACGAATGCTCCACTCCAAATTTCTATATTTCCAAATGCCGTAGCACTCTTCTGGAGTAAAAAAGCGGTAGAGATCGAGCTTTGTATCGCAACTCTGCATATTAGCCGCCACGGAGAAGAAGTTATTGGCGAAAGAAGCCACATCCACGCTATCGCGAACATAAGTGGCATCGCGGAAGAGGACTCCCATGAGGTGGTCTGTCTTCACATTTTCTTCCCAAGCCTTGGTGAGTGCTGCCTTAATGGCGTCGCTATGGCGGAAACGTTGAATGGCTGGTTGGTCCTCATCGTTCAAATAGTACATATCGTGATCGCTGGCATCCGTCTTGATGCGCAAACGCGGATTCTCCGCTTGCAACTGCAAACACTCATTAGCCATGGAGAGGATACAGCGGATGACAACCGTTGAGCGAGCATCTACCACCGCTCCATCAGCAAAAACCGCGGGGAAGTTTTTGTACATGCGCTGTGCAATACCGCGATGTTGGCGCGCACCTTTTTCTGTGAGTTCGCCGAAGCGTTTGTTCGCCATGCGATACACGCTATCCACTGCAACAAGCGCCTGCTGCCCTGCAGGAGTAAGCATTCCTGCCGCAGCAGCTTTTTTCAGAATTTGCAGCGGCTTGGTGTACTGTTCTGGATGGATGAGCCAGCGCGAACCGTGACGAGCATACGCACTGATATAAACAGGTTCGTATCCCTTCGGTGCTGGTGTCAGTTTGGCATTCGGAGTGGGATAGGCATAATAGTTAGCTGCCGAGCGATGAACATCGGCAAAGATTTCTTCGCGTGCCACCTGCGCCCAAGTAGTGCAAGCTGCAAAAACGAAGAGAAGGAGAAGTGCTGATTTCTTCATAGAGAGAACATTTTTTTAATGTCGCGAATTTAGCGATTTAGAAAGACTTTTCAAGAGAAAGGGAGAGAAAAAGAGGAAAAAGGAAGCCCCCTCCAGCTTCCCATGAGGGGAAGTGTTCGGATACCTCTTGCTTTGGGCTCTTCTCTTTTTATGCTCTAACAAAAAGCTGTACTTTTGCAGTATGAAAGAAGAAAGATACATCCGAGAGCACCGCACAGACGATGTTGCCCGCTTGGCTTTACAACTCAGTGGGCGCAACGACCTCGATACGGCTTACATCCTGCAACAGATTGAGGGGTGGCAACGACTGCGCACGAAAGTGCCGTCGTGGGCGGCGGTGGACGAACTTCGCTATCCGCCACGCTTGGCGTTGGAGCAGTGTTCGGGAGAAAAGGCGGCGCGCTACAAAGCGGCGGTAGTAGAACGCTTGTTGCCCGAAGGCGCTACGATGGTAGACCTCACGGGCGGATTGGGAGTTGATTTCTCTTTCGTGGCGAAACATTTTCGAGAGGCCACTTACATTGAGCGCAATGTAATGCTCGCAGAAATAGCAGCGCACAACTTCCCGCTCTTGGGGCTTGAACACGCTCATTGCTTAGCGGGCGACGGTACAGAACTGTTACACACGATGAGCACTGTTGATTTGTTGTTTCTCGATCCTGCGCGCCGCGATGCTGCTGGGCGCAAAACGGTGCTATTAGAAGATTGTGAACCGAACGTTATAGAACTACTCCCGCTTTTTCGTGAGAAAGCACACTATGTGATGCTGAAACTTTCGCCCATGCTTGATCTTCACCGCGCTATGAGTCAGTTGGATTGTACGGAAGAAGTGCATATCGTGGCGGAGCACGGAGAGTGTAAAGACCTCCTTCTGGTGCTCAATATGCAGCAAAAACAAGTGGTTTCACCCACTATCTTTTGTTGTGATGAAGAAACATTTAGTTTTCGCGCTGACGAAGAAAGTTCCGCCCTACCCGCTTATGCTTCTACCCCCCTCCGCTACCTCTACGAACCCAATGCGGCCATCTTGAAAGCGGGAGCATACAAACTTCCGGCGGTTCGTTTCGGCTTGCAGAAATTCCATCCCAATAGTCATCTCTATACTTCCGACAAACGCATCGAAAACTTCCCCGGTAGAACTTTCGAGGTGCTTCGCTACAGCCATTTCAACAAGCAAGAACTAAAAGCTTTTAAGGGAGATGTGCGCCAAGCCAACTTAACGGTGCGTAACTTCCCCACCTCTGTGGCAGAACTCCGCAAGCGACTCAAAATAAAAGAAGGCGGTGACGAATATTGGTTTGCAACCACCTGCGGCGAGGATGAGCATTTGCTGATAGCGTGTAAGAAGAGCTCCATTTGAGTAAGGTATAAGATGGGCGGAGTCTTGAATAAAACAAAATTAGTTGAGAAGGGCGCGAGCAGCGGCGGCAACGGGAGAGGAACTTTGAGCTGCTAAACGGAGATAGTGGTAAGCTTTTGTCGCATCGGCAGTAACACCTTGACCGCGGAGATAGAGAATGCCAATATTGTATTGTGCTTCGGGTTTGCCTTGTTGAGCCGCACGTTCAAACCATGTGGCCGCTTTTTGCCAATCTTGTGCAGTTCCTGTTCCCGTGGCATAAAGTCGCGCCAGATTGTATTGCGCTTCAGCATAGTTTTGCGCCGCTGCACGGGCGTAATACTCCAACGCACTGGCAGGATTGGCAGCTGTCCCCTCCCCTGCTTCAAGCATATTTCCACAGTTATTTTGTGCCTCGGGAAGTCGTTGCTCTGCAGCCCGTTTATAAAGTTGAAAAGCACGCACAGGGTCTTTCGCCACATAACGCCCCTCGGCATAAAGATTCCCTAAATTGTTCTCCGCCTCAGCATAATGCAAACGCGCGGCGGCTTCTAAGAATGGTAAACCCTGCGCAACGTTTCCGCGACTGAAATAAAGCAGCGCCAGATTGTATTGCGCTTCGGGCAACTGCAAGTCGGCTGCTTTCTGATACCAGTATTCAGCCGAGTCGGGACGCGTGGCGGCGTAGTGATAGCCCAAAGTCAGCATAGCTTGCGAATGTCCCAAACGCGCCGCTTGCTGATAATAAGCAGCAGACCGCAACGAATCTTTTTTCACCCCATCGCCATATTCGTACATCCCGCCGAGCATAAAGAGCGCGTTGGAATCGGGGCGTGCTGCCAGTTCGGTATACCAACGCGCCGCCTCTTTGCGATCACGTTGTACGCCATTGCCGCGATAGAGCATCTCCGCCAGTTCGCGCTGGGCTTCCACATTGCCTTGACGCGCCGCCTTGGCGTAATAGAAAGCTGCCGCTGCGGGATCTTTCGGCGTGCCGATGCCCATTTGCATCATATTGGCTAAGAGGTACTGCCCCTTGGCGTCACCTTTCTGAGCTGCACGTCCGTAGTACTCAACAGCGCGCTCATCGTTCTGCTCCACGCCCCGCCCTTGATGATAGAGCATACCGAGCTGCACAGCTGCGGCAGAATTGCCCTTTTCGGCCGCCTTTGTGAGCGATTTAACGGCTTCAGTATATTGCTCCGAGCGCAAATAGGCCATTCCCCATCGATACTCATTTTGCGCGGGTTGTGCAGTAAGGACGAGGGAGAGCATAAAGGAGAGGAGAAGAAAGAGGGTACGCATGGTTTGTTGAGGTGAGATAAAAAGAAAAAAGCAGACGAGTCCGACTGGCTTGACCTGTCTAACTCGTCCGATTAAGTATAAAAGCTATTGAATAGCTTCTGTTGTCTTATTTTTCGCTCTCGAGGCGGTCGATTTCTTTCAGCACATCTTTGGCGATACGCCTCAAAGGAGCAGGTCCAGTTTTGAGCAGTGGCGCAACACTGTCCGTTGCTTTGTCGAAATCCTGCTGCACATCATCAACGCCTTCCATATAGATTTGCGCCAGTGTGACATGAGCTATTTTCACTCCACCTGCTGCTGCCTCCTCTAAGAGCTGCACAGCGCGCTGGGCTTCACGCCCGTTGGGATAGCCGTCCAAACAAAAGATGGCAAGGTTATATTTTGCAGCAGGAAGACCTTTCTCTGCCAATTGCTCAAAGAGATGGTAAGCCTCATCAAGGTCTTGCTTCATCCCCTCTCCGCGCTGCAACATTCCCGCCAAGTCGCAAGAGGCATCGTCCGAACCATGGGCAGCAGCTTTCCGAAGCCATTCGGTTGCTGCTTCAACATCTTTTTCGCCCACAACACCATGCAGAGCATCCAAACCCATAAAGCGTTCGGCTTTTGCTTCACCCTGCATAGCCGCCTTTTTATACCAATCATAAGCCTTATCGGGATTCTGACCTACGCCTATACCGTTGATATAGAAATGGGCTAACAGGCTCTGCCCCTTGGCAAAGCCCTGCTTTGCTGATTTGAGCGTCCAAGCAAAAGCCTTCTTCTGCTGTTTCTTGTCGCCCTCGGACAGGAGAACGCCTAAATTGTACTGTGCCGAAGCATCGCCAGCTTCAGCCGCTGCTGTATATTTTTCTAATTCTTTTTCGTCCATCTTCGAAGATATTTTGAGTATGTCTCGAACCGGCTCGATGAGCACGAAAATTTCTCTTACTTCACTGTGATGAGGAAGTAGTTCTTCTTACCGCGCTGCACGAGGAGATATTTTCCATCGAGGAGATCGTCGGCAGTGATAGTGCGGTCGAACGCTTCGAGTTTTTCTTTGTTCAGACTCACTCCTCCGCCCTGCACAAGTTTGCGCATTTCGCCTTTAGAAGCAAAACACTTGGTGGTTTCTGCAAAGAGGTCGACGGCTTTGGCATCAAGGGCTTCGGCGCGGCTCACCTCAAAATGGGGCACACCGCTAAAGACAGCCAAGAGCGTAGCTTCATCGAGCTTGAGGAGGTTCTCCTTCGTAGCCTTTCCGAAAAGGATGTTGGAGGCTTCGAGGGCTTTCTTGTATTCTTCCTCACCGTGAACCATCTTCGTCACTTCTTCGCCAAGTCGCTTCTGCAAGGTGCGGCAACCTGGATCCTGACGGTGCTCGTCGATGATGGCTGTGATTTCGTTTTGAGAAAGTGTGGTGAAAATCTTGATGTAGCGTTCGGCATCGTCGTCGGCCACATTGAGCCAGAACTGGTAGAACTCATAAGGAGTGGTACGCTTGGCATCGAGCCAGATATTACCATTTTCTGTCTTACCAAACTTGCGTCCATCGGCTTTCGTGATGAGCGGACACGTGAGGGCGAACACCTGATTTTCAGAACCGAGTGTGCGACGAATCAATTCGGCACCTGTCGTGATATTTCCCCACTGGTCCGAACCGCCCATTTGCAATTTGCAGTTCTTTTCTTGATAGAGGTGGAGGAAGTCGTAGCCTTGAAGAAGCTGATAGCTGAACTCTGTGAAACTCAAACCATCGCGAGCTTCACCGTTCAAACGTTTCTGAACGCTATCCTTCGCCATCATGTAGTTCACTGTGATGTGCTTACCGATATCGCGAACAAAGTTGAGGAAGGAATAACCCTTCATCCAATCGTAGTTGTTGACGAGTTCGGCACGGTTGGGAGCGTCGGACTCAAAGTCAAGAAAGCGAGAGAGCTGCTCCTTGATGCAACGGATGTTGTGCGCCAAAGTTTCCTCATCGAGCAAATTGCGCTCCTGACTCTTACCGGAGGGGTCGCCAATCATACCCGTAGCACCGCCAACAAGCGCGAGCGGCTTATGACCACAATCCTGCAAGTGGCGCAACATCATGATGCCACACAGGTGACCAATATGGAGGGAATCAGCCGTAGGGTCAATACCTACATAAGCCGTTACTTGTTCTTTTGCAAGAAGTTCTTCTGTGCCCGGCATCATCTGATGGAGCATACCGCGCCATTTGAGTTCGTCTACGAAATTCATCGTTTGTTTATCTGTTTTATGATTTTGCGTACAAAGATACGCCTTTTTCTCGGAATAGTATATGTTCGCACGACAGGAGGTTTTCTCTCTCGCCCTCTGCTGCAAATATGAACGAAAAGAACAAGACATATCGATGATAAATATAGCTTCTCGCCCTCTCCTGAAAATTTCGTCATTTTGTTGTCACGCTGTCACAGATCTTTCAAACATACTGAACGACAAACGCTTATATGCGTGACAACAACTCATGTGGTTCTATTTTGTTGTCACACTGTTGTCACGCTCGTAATACTCACTATTTCAAGTGTTTAACCGCAAAGTATGACAACGTGACGACGTGACAACAAAAATCAAACTACAGGAGAGGAGATTGTGACTCTCTTCATTTCAAGATTTCTTAGGTGTGAGCTCCCACACAATAAGCGCGCTGGCTGATGCAATAAGCGTGCTGGCTGACACAATAAGGATGTGAACTGACAGCCTTATTGTATTTTCGAACGCAATAATAATGTCCCCAGCGGAGACACACCATGCATAACTGCGGATGATGCCCGAAGGGCGAACCCGTGGGAGAAGTAACAATTTCCATTTCCGACACCGAAAGTGTCGCACAGCACGCACTTCTACTCGTACACCTCTTCACTCATCTACACTTGCTGTGTGAGTATTCAACAAAAAACCGCAATACCAACTTAAGGATATTACGGAAAGAAAAAGAGGGTTCATCCCCGAATTGTACAGGTATTTATGAGTAAAGAAAAGTACCAACGCAATTCAGGGATGAACCTAAACATTATATATAACCATGTCTGTTGAATCTTGTAAGTAGAGATTGTATCTACTTGTCTTTATTTTATCGTTTTTTAGGTGACAGATTGAACTTATAGATGGCGTGCAACATGAAGTAGGAAGGAATGACATTGTGGTAGGTTTCGGTGCGGCCTTGTGCATTGACCGTGCGTGTCACGTTGGAAAGTTCATGCA